>USAT01000001.1 GCA_900552725.1 uncultured Eubacteriales bacterium
GGGCGGCCTTTTTGCGGGCATCAAATGGTGGGCATCTCCATACCCAGGCGGCGGTACATGGTCTTTTTCACCGCTTTGAGAATGTTCTCATATCCGGTGCAGCGGCACAGGTGACCGGAGAGCAGCTTGCGGAGCTCCTCGTCGGAATACAGCTTGCCGCTGTCCAGAATTTCCACAGCGGTCATCAGGAAGCCGGGGGTGCAGAAACCGCACTGGATGGGGGACTCCTCCATAAAGGCCTGCTGGATGTCGCTGGGCTCACCGTCGGGGCTGAGCAAGCCCTCCAGTGTGCGGATGTGCTTGCCGTCGGCCCACACGGCCAGATAGATGCAGGAGTTGAACGTCTCGCCGTCGATGAGGACGGTGCAGGCACCGCACTCGCCTACCTCGCAGCCCTTTTTCACGGAGGTCAGGTGATAGTCATTGCGGAGCATATCGGTCAGGCTGGCGCGAACGTCCACCATCTTCTCTACGTCCTTGCCGTTGATATTGCAGCGGATCAGCTTATACTGCTTGCTCATGCCAGCTCACCTCCTGCCAGCTCAATGGATTTTACGAGACAGCGCTTGGCGATCTCCACGGCGATGTGCTGCCGGAAGGCCTTGCTGGCGCGCCAGCTGTCACGGGGGTTGATATCGTCCAGGATGGCGTGGGCAAAAGTCTCCACCGTCTCCTCGGTCAGGGGCTTGCCCTGGGCTGCCGCTTCAGCGCTGGCACACCGCAGGGGCACGGGGCCGGCTACGCCGTAGGCGATGCGGGCACGCTCAATGATCTTCTTGTCCTCACTGAGCCGGACGTTGACGCTGCACCCCAGGGTGGCGATGTCCATGGCGTTCCGCATGGCGTACTTGATGTAGTGGCCATAGCAGCGGTCATAGCTCTCCTTGGGGATAAGGATGGCGGTCTGAATTTCGCCGTCCTCTGCGCGGATGTCCACCTTGCCGGCCTTGATATAGAACTCATGGATGGGCAGGCGGCGGACGCCGTTTTTACCGGTCAGCTCCACGATGGCATCCCATGCGTGGAGGGTGGAGGAGGAGTCGGCGGAGGTCACGCCGTTGCAGGTGTTGCCGCCGATGGTGCCGATGTTGCGGATCTGGGGGCCGCCCACCATATCCACGGCCTCACCCAGCACGTTGATATACTGCTGGATGATGGGGTCGCGGGTAATGTGGGAGAAGCTGGTCAGACTGCCGATGCGGATGTTCTCGTCGGCGTCAATGGTGATGCCGCGCAGCTCGTCCAGCCCGTAGATGGAGATCAGCTCCGCACCGGCGCGCTTGCCCTCGCGCATCTGCACCAGTACGTCGCTGCCGCCGGCGATGATCTGGGCTTCCGGATGCTCCAGACGGAGGGCCACCGCGTTTTCCACGCTGGAGGCCTCGTATAAGGCTTTCATATCATACATGGCTTAGTTGCCCTCCTTTTCATTCCAGCTGTCGTGGATCAGGCCCGCCTTGCTGAACTCGGCGAACAGCACGTGGGGCGTGATGGGTGTGCAGTCGATGGCCACGCCGGTGGCGTTGAGAATGGCGTTGCGGATGGCCGGTGCGCCGGAGCAGGCCGGCGGCTCACCCAGAGCCTTGGTGCCGAAGGGGGAGGTGGGCTCGGGATTCTCCACGAACTGCGCCTCCAGATGGGGGTGATCCATAAAGGTGGACAGCTTGTAGTCCAGCAGATTGTTGTTCAGGGGCTTGCCGGTCTTTTCATCGAACAGCAGCTGCTCGCTCATACCGTAGCCGATGGCCATGGACATACCGCCGTGGACCTGGGCCTCCGCCAGGGCGGGATTGATAAGACTGCCGCAGTCGTGAACGTTGATGATCTTGTTCAGCTTGACCTTGCACAGGGCGATGTCTACCTCCACATCGGCGAAGGTGCAGCCGAAGGAGTAGGCGTTGTTGCGGATGGTGTAGGTGGATTCGGCGGTGATATGCTCGCTGTCCGCCGCGTTGTACTGGGCGGTCATGGCCAGTTCACTCAGGCTCATGAGCACCGCGCCGTCCTGCTTGCGGACGATATTGCCGTCCACGATGTCCATATTGTCTACGGCCTGGCGGGTCAGCTTGGTGGCGTAGGCCAGGATCTTCTGCCGCAGCAGGGTGGCGGTCTGCCGGATGGAGAAGCCGGCTACATAGGTCTGGCGGCTGGCGTAAGCGCCCAGGCCGGTGGGCGTGATATCCGTATCCTGGCAGGAGACCACGCGGACGTCCCGGTAGCTCTTCAGGCCCACGGCCTCGGCGGTCATCTGGGCGTAAGCGGTATCAGCGCCCTGGCCGATCTCCGTCTCGCCGCACTGCATGGTGACGGTGCCGTCCAAATTCAGCAGCATACGGTTGCTGGAGGTCTCCAGCGAGATGGGATAGACGGCGGTGTTGTACCAGAACGCCGCCACGCCGATACCCCGGCGAATGTTGCCGGTATCCTTGGCGTACTCGGCCTTCTTTTTGTCGTACTCTATGTATTCCTTGCCCTTTTCCAGACAGTCGCGGAAGGAGTCGTAGTAGTTGGTGTTGCCGGAGAAGCCGTCGTGGAAGCCCTTGGGCATGATGTACTTCATGCGGTACTCCAGCGGATCCATGCCAACAGCCTTGGCGCACTCGTCAATGTTGGCATCGTCGGCAAAGGAGGCCTGAGGCATGCCGTAGCCGCGCATGGCGCCGGCCACCGGGCGGTTGGTGTATACCGTCCAGGCGTCGCCCTCGAAGTTGTCGCAGGGATAGATCTGCGGGAAGGAGCCCATGGCCTTGGCCACGATGGAGTGGCCGTGGGAGGCGTAAGCGCCCTGGTTGGAGAAGCACTCCACCTTGCGGGCGGCGAAGGTGCCGTCCTTCCGCAGCCAGGAGACGATATGGAAGCGGATGGCGTGGCGCACGCGGTTGGAGACGAAGGTCTCCTCGCGGGAGCAGTCGATCCGGACGGTTCGGCCGCCCACCTGGGTGGTGCACCAGGCGCACAGAGGCTCGTACAGGGCGTCCTGCTTGTTGCCGAAGCCGCCGCCGATATAGGGCTTTACCACCCGGATATCCGCCCAGGGGCGGCCCAGGGCCTGTCCCACAATACGTCGGATGATGTGGGGGATCTGGGTGGAGGAGATCACCACGATGCGGCCGTTCTCCTCATAGGCGAAGCAGCCGTGATTCTCGATATGGCAGTGCTGCACGGTGGGGGTGTCGTACCAGCCCTCCACCTTGATAAGGCCCGGCTCCTGGATGGCAGCCTGATAGTCGCCCTTCTTCATGTCGGTGTGCTTGAGGATGTTGTGGGGGAACTTCTCATGGAGCTGGGGCGCACCCTCCTCCATAGCCTTCTGCACGTCCAGCACGAAGGGCAGCTCCTCATATTCCACCTTCAGGGCGCGGACGCCCTGCATGGCGGCCACCTCATTCTCGGCGATGACCACCGCCACATCGTCGCCCCAATAGCGCACATGGCGGTTCAGCAGGTGGCGGTCCGCCACGTCCTGATGGCCGGGATCCATGGACCAGGGATGGCCCGCCGTGGGGAAGGTGATATCCGGCACGTCAAAGCAGGTCAGCACCTTCACCACGCCGTCGATGGCCTCGGCGGCGGCGGTATCCACCGACTTGACGAAGCCGTGGGCGATCTCCGCGTGCTTGATGCGGACGTACAGGGCGTCCTGGGGCATCTGATCCTCATAGTATTTCGTCCGGCCTGTCGCCTTGTCATAGGCGTCCACACGGACTTGGCTTCTTCCGACTTCACCCATATGGTTTTCCTCCTCGATATCTGACTTGAAACCGCACTCTGTGAAAAGGAGAAACGGCAGTTATCTGCGTTGGTTATGGCACATATTCATTGTGCTGATCATAGCACGATTTGCGTAGCGTGAAAAGAGGTCTGCGTTATTTTAATTGAAGAATATCCCCACTTTTTGTTGACACTTTTTCAAAAAGCTGGGTATACTACCAGAAAAGGAACCTTACAAGGACAGGAGTGAGGCATGATGAACATTGGCTGCGTTGTAATGGCCGCCGGTATGAGCTCCCGCTTCGGCGGCAACAAGCTGGCCCAGCAGTGGCAGGGCAAAAGCCTGATCCGCCACGCGCTGGAGGCCGTCCCGGCGGACAAGCTGTCCGCCACCGTGGTGGTGACCCAATATCCGGAGGTGGTGGCGCTGGCGAAGGAGTTCGGTTTTACCCCCATCGTCAACAGCCATCCCGAGTATGGCCAGAGCCACACCATCCACCTGGGCGTCCGGGCGCTGGAGCGCTGCGACGCGCTGCTCTTTCAGGTGGCCGATCAGCCGCTGCTGCGGCGGGAGAGCGTGGCCCGTCTGATCGACTTCTACGGCCGCAATCCCGGCCACATCGTGGGCCTCGGCCACGGCGGGCAGCGGGGCAACCCCTGCATCTTCCCGGCCCGGTTCTTCCCGGAGCTGTTGAAGGTCGAGGGCGACCGGGGCGGCAACGTGGTCATCCGGCAGCATGAATCCGACCTCCTGCTGTACGAGGTGCCCGCCGATGAGCTGCGGGATGTGGACACCCAGGAAGCGCTGGCGCAGCTTTAAGAATATATCCTTTGTGAGCCGTGACGGCACCGCCGTCACGGCTCCCTTGCTCACTTCTTGGGGGGGGAGGGGGGGTTCTTCAGGGGCAGGTCAAACTCCCGCTCACCGGTCAGCCGGTAATAGGCGTCGGCGATGGCCGGCGCGGTGGGGATAGAGGTGATCTCACCGATGCCGATGGCGCCGCCGGCCACGTTCAGGCCTGGCTTCTCCACCACGATGGCCTGGATCTCCGGCGGGATCTGGTTGGCCCGGAACAGGCCCAGCATGCCGTACTTGGCGGTGGGCTTGCAGTTCTCGTCGATGGGGTACTTCTCCGTCAGGGCGTATCCCATGGACATGACCACGCCGCCCTCGATCTGCCCCTCAATGCTGAGGGGATTGATGGCCTTGCCCACGTCGTGGGCGGCCACCATCTTCTTCACCCGGCCCGTCTCCTTGTCCAGAATGCACATCTGGGTGGCGTAGCCGTAGGCCACATGGCTGACGGGGTTGGGCACGTCCGCGCCCAGGGGATCGGTCTTGGCCAGATATTCGCCGTAGAACTCCTTGCCCTTCAGGTCGCAGAGCGTCTTGCCGCTGTCCAGCTCGGCCTTCAGCAGCTCACAGGCGCGGCGGGTGGCCTCACCTGTCACCAGCGTCTGGCGAGAGCCGGAGGTGTCGCCGGAGTCCGGCGCGATCCAGGTATTGCTGCGCTCGTAGACGATGTCATCCCGCTTCAGGCCGGTATTGGTGACCACCACCTGCACCAGCACAGTGCCCAGGCCCTGGCCGATGCAGGAGGCGCCGGAGTAGATATGCACCTTGGCGTCATCCTCCACGATCAGCTTGCAGCGGCCCCAGTCCGGCAGGCCCACGCCAACGCCCGCGTTCTTCATGGCGCAGGCGATTCCCACGGGATCGCCGTTTCTCACTGCCTCGTCATAGGCGGGCTTGATGGCCTCCAGCGTCTCTACCAGGCCGGTGGAATCGTCCACGATCTGGCCGTTGGGCAGCACGCCGCCGGGACGGATGGCGTTGCGGTAGCGGATCTCCCAGGGAGAGATGCCCACCAGGTCGGCCATCTGGTTCAGCAGCGTCTCGGTGCAGAAGCAGGTCTGCGTCACACCGAAGCCGCGGAACGCACCGGCCGGGGGATTGTTGGTGTAGTAAGCATGGCCCTCGATCTCGAAATTCTCATAGGCGTAGGGGCCCGCCGCATGGGTGCAGGCGCGCTCCAGCACCGGGCCGCCCAGAGAGGCGAACGCGCCGGTATCGGACACCACAGAGGCCTTGACGCCCTGGATGATGCCGTTTTCGTCGCAGCCCATGGTGAAGTTCATGTCAAAGCTGTGGCGCTTGGGGTGCACCAGAATAGACTCCTGGCGGCTCAGCTTGAACTTGACGGGCTTCCGGGTCAGGTAGCACAGCAGCGCGGCGTGGTGCTGGACGGACATATCCTCCTTGCCGCCGAAGCCGCCGCCCACCAGCATATTCTGCACCTGGCAGTGCTCGTAATCCAC
The DNA here is from genome assembly GCA_900552725.1 of uncultured Eubacteriales bacterium. Taxonomy (GTDB): domain Bacteria; phylum Bacillota; class Clostridia; order Oscillospirales; family Oscillospiraceae; genus Vescimonas. The sequence goes on from USAT01000001.1 coordinate 6,031, forward strand.
GCCCAGCATACCGGCACACTCGTGCATGGTGGTATGGGCGCTCTGGTCGGTGGTCAGCAGGCGCACGCCGCCGTTGTCCAGCGGCAGCGCCACGCAGCACTCCGGCTCCAGGAACGCGTGCTCCGTCCAGGGGGTGGAAAAATGCTCGGTCAGCACATATTTGGAATTTTTGATGGCGGTCTCGGCGTCGCCCCGGGAGACGTGCTTATAGGCCTGCACATTGCTCTCGTCCCCCTCGAACACCAGCGGCGCGTCGGGCGCGGCGGCCTCGGTGGGATTGTGGACGGCGGGCAGCACCTCATACTCCACCTTCACCAGCTTCTTGGCGGCCTCTACCGTAGCCTGATCCACGGCGCAGACCAAGGCCACGCTGTCGCCCAGATAGTGGGTCAGCTCGCCCACGCCGATGAGGGTGGGCTGATCCTTCTTGATATGGCCCACGTTCACCTTGCCGGGGATGTCCTTCTGGGTGGCCACGCAGATCACGCCGGGCAGGGCTTCCGCCTCGGCGGTGTCGATGGACAGCACCCGGGCGCGGGCATACTGGCTGCGCACCGCGCCGCCGTAGCACATGCCGTCCACATACACATCGTCGGGGTACTGGCCGTAGCCCTGTACCTTCTCGGCCACGTCCAGCCGGTGGACACGGCTGCCCATCTGCCAGTCGTCGGCGGATGCCTCGGGCAGCTTGCCCTCCCGGAAGATCCTGGCCGCCAGCAGGATGCCGTCGATGATCTTCACATAGCCGGTGCAGCGGCAGATGTTGTTGCGGATGGCAAAGGCGGCCTCCTCCCGGGTGGGGTCGGGATTCACGTCCAGCAGCCCCTTGGCGGAGATCACCATGCCGGGGATGCAGAAGCCGCACTGCACCGCGCCCGCCTCGCCGAAGGCGAAGGTATAGACCTCCTTTTCCCAGTCGCTGAGACCCTCCACCGTGAGGATGGTCTTGCCCTCCAGCTTGTCCGTCTGGGGAATGCAGGCCTTGGTGGGCTTGCCGTCGATGAGAACGTGGCAGGTGCCGCAGGCGCCCTCGCTGCAGCCGTCCTTCACCGAGGTCAGGTGCAGCTCGTCCCGCAGGAAGCGGATCAGCTTCTGATTCTTCTCCACCGTTACGGTGCTGCCGTTTACGATAAATGTTGCCATACAATGCGCTCCTTCCCGCCGCCCCGGGGCGGTCAAAGGTGTGTGATGTGGTTTTACCTAAATTTTTTTCTATATTATACAATAATTTTCAGTTTTCCGCAAGGCACATCCGTAAAAAACGTTATTCTTCTTTTCAGATAACGCCTTCCCATCCCGGTAGGGCAGATAGGCCAGGAACCGACTGGCGGCAGGGGCCAGTTCCTCCCCCGGACGCGTAGCCAGGCCGATGCGGCGGAAGGCAGGCCAGTCCAGCGGACGCAGCGCCACCCGGTAGGGGATGCGCCGCAGCACCAGTTGCGGCAGGATGCTGACGCCCAGGCCGTGCTCCACCATGGACATGACGGCGCAGTCATCCAGTGTGGTGAAGCGCACCCGAGGCGCTGTCCCGGCCTGTTCAAACACCTGCATCACCTCCCGGTCCCGGTTGCCCGCCTTGTCCAGCAGGATGAAGGGCTGCTCCGCCAGGGCCGCCACCGGAACTTTTTCCAGCCGCGCCAGAGGGTGCTCCTCCGGCAGCACCACCATCAGCTCGTCCCGGGCCAGCTCCGTGACCGCCAGCTCCGGCCGGGTGGGCAGATGGAGAAAGCCGAAATCCGCCCGGCCCTGCAATATCCACTGCTCGATCTCGGGATAGTCCCCCATGAGGATCTCAAAGTCGATATTGGGATAGTCCCGCTGAAAGGCGCAGATCATGTTGGGCAGCCAGTGGGTGGCCACGCTGGAAAAGGTGCCGATGGCCACCGTGCCGGACATGACGCCCCGCAGCTCACCCGCCATCTGGCGGCACTGCTCCGCCTGGGCCACCATCTCCCGCAGCGACGGCAGCAGACGCAGGCACTCGTTGGTGGGGACCACCCCTTCCCTGCTCCGGCGCAGCAGGGGAAAGCCGATCTCGCTCTCCAGCGCCGCCATCATGCGGCTGACGCCGGAGATGGTGTAGCCCATGGTCTCCGCCGCCGCAGTGATGGAGCCCTTGTCGATGGCGCACAGCAGCACGCGGCATTTCTCGCTCTCCATATCCGCCCTCCTATATTTGACAAATCGTCAAATCACATTTGAAATATTCTCGCTTTACTCAAGGATACGATGGATGTAGAATTTTGTCAACCACCAAAAAGTGGCGCAGCGGCGGCAACCTTTTTCTCTCCTCCGCTGCGTCGCTTTTTCACGCGCAGGAGGCACTATTATGACCCAGAACCGCCGTCTTTTCTTCCGTTTTCTCACCGGTCTGCTGCTGTTCGGCTTCAACGGCATCGTGGCCAGCCATATCGCCCTGGAGAGCGGCCAGATCGTGCTGCTGCGGACGCTGCTGGGCAGCGTGAGCCTGCTGGCGTTCTTCTTTCTCTCCGGCCACCGGTTCTCCTTTGCCGGGCGCGGGCGGGACGTGACGCTGATCCTGCTGTCCGGCGCGGCCATGGGCGCAAGCTGGATGTTCCTGTACGCGGGATACCGCACCATCGGCGTGTCCACCGCCTCCCTGCTCTACTACTGCTGTCCGGTGATCGTGATGGCCCTGTCGCCGCTGGTGTTTCACGAGGCGCTGACCCGGGTGAAGATCACGGGCTTCCTGTGCGTCTGCGGCGGCATCGTACTGGTGAACGGCTGGGGCGGCGGAAGTCTCAGCGTCACCGGCTTCCTGTACGGCATCCTCAGCGCCGTGTGCTACGCCGCCATGCTGATCCTCAACAAAAAAGCCCGCAGCGTGGACGGCATGGAGAACTCCCTGCTGCAAATGCTGTCGGCCGCCGCCGCGGTGTTCGTGCTGCTGCTGTGCAAGGGCGGCCTTGCCATGTCCGTCCCCGGCGTGAGCTGGCCGTGGATCCTGCTGCTGGGCATCGTCAACACCGGCTTCGGCTGCTGGTGCTACTTCTCCGCCCTGGGCGCGCTCCCCGTTCAGACGGTGGCGGTGTGCGGCTATCTGGAGCCCCTGAGCGCCGTCATCTTCTCGGCCCTGCTGCTGCACGAACGGCTGACGCCGCTGCAGATCACCGGGGCGTGTCTCATCATCGGCGGTGCGCTGTTCGCCGAATGTGTCCATCCCCATCGGAAGGCCCAGCCTCCCCGGCAGGCTGCATAGCAAACGACGCCTGCTTCGTTGCACGCGGCGGGGTGTAGTCACCCCGCCCTACGCAGCATCACCGATAGCCCTTCGTAGGGCGGCATGACCACATGCCGCCGCATCATAAAAAACAAGTGCGTGCCTTGCGGCACGCACTCACTTTTTATGACCAACTGAGGCCCGGCTGGGGCCGGTAGAATTCCTCCGCGGAGGTCACCACATCCTGACACACCGGCTGCGTGTTCGTGCTCCAGTCCAGAACGCTGTTGCGCACCCGCGCCCCGTACTGCAGGCCGCCCGGCCCATAGATGGTCAGCATCAGGTCGCTGCCGCCGTAATAGGCGGCCACCGCCAGATACCGGCCGTTGTAGGCCATGGTGTACGCCTCGTTTACCACCGGATAGCGCCAGTCGTAGCCGTATTGGCCGTCAGGATCACCCAGATCGTCCGTGTCGGTATACCAGTCGTCGGGCTCATCCTGCACCCAGCTGTTATTTATCTCGTCCCACCGCATGACTGAGCCGTAGCTGGGGATATCGCAGACGAACCGGGCGTCATAGCCCTCCCCCTCCGGCGCCAGCACCGCCAGACGGCTGCCCATTATCAACGCCAGGAAGTTCTCCCCCTGCCGCGCGGTAACCGCCGGATAGGCCCACTCCTCCACCAGGAGCCTGCCGACGCCGTCCGCGGGATCACCCTCCGGGGTATACTGGTACCGGGCGCCCTCCGTCGTGGGACGGTAGGGGCCGTACTCGTTTTCCGATACATAATCCCGGCTTGTGTTGCCCCCGTAAGCCTCCGCGCCGTCCAGCTCCAGCGTCTGCACCAGGTGATAGTCCGTGCTGTCCAGCACCCGCAGCACATAGTGCGCCTCCTCCACCGTCACCAGCAGGATATACGCGCCGTCGTAGCTCCGCTCCAGCAGCGCCACCCGCTGGTTCTCGATGTCCAACGGATACACCAGGCGGCACTCCTCCAACGTCGGCCACCGGCCTGCCGTTATGCTTGAGGAATCGCCGTAGCGCACCTGCTCCCGGATGGGCATATACCACAGGCCGAAGCCCTCCGGGGCCCAGTCCGGCCGGGGCTGCACACCGGCGTCGAAGCCCACCGTCACCAGCGCGCCATTCTCATCGCAGACGGAATAGGGCTTGAACTGGTTCTCCACATAGTCGGAGCCATAGCCGGAGGCATAGACGGAGTTGGGATCCTCGGGATCACGGAAGTGGAGCTCCAGCTCGAAAAAATCGTTCTCCGTGGTGGGGATCCGCAGCTTGTCGAAGGCCAAGCCCGCCTTTTCGGAGTACTCCAGCGAGATACCGCCATATACGTCGGTGTTCACCAGCCGCAGGGGATAGGCATCGTAGTAGTCGTGGGGATACAGCCGCGTGGTAATGCTGACGCCGTCGCCCCGTTTCTCTCCCTGCGGGGAATTCGCCTGCCGCAGCATGTCGGACAGAATGGGATCCACGCCGTCCACAGCCAGCAGATTGGAATAGATCTGCCAGGATAGGGTGTTGCCGACAGGCCACACACCGTTGAAATCATTATTTTTGCGGTAGGTCATGTAGAAGTCCGACTCGTTTTCTCCGGCGGCCGGGTCATAGCGGGTGTACCACCGCAGGCAGTTCTCCGCCGCCACGCGGTAATCCACCGTCAGCCCCTGGGCGGCACTGCTGTCGCCGATGGAATTCACCACCTCCATCTCGACAGGCAGCGCCTTCGCCGCCTCGACGCGGTTGATGACGATCAGCCCGCCCAGCGCCAGTACCAGCGCCAGCGCGGTGATCAGGATGCGTCCCTTCATGTCACCCCTCCTCGTCGTTCACGTCGCAGAGCACCCGGCTGACCCGGTCGCCCTGATAGCAATACGTCTCCTTCACATAGGTCATCAGATCCTTGCCCTGCTCCTCCAGCTCCTCGATGGTGCAGTCGCCCACCAGCTCACCCTTGCGGATCAGCACGGCGCGGGAGATGAAGTGCTGCACCTCCTCCAGCAGGTGGGTGGACAGCAGCACCGTCTCGTGCTCCTCCAGAATGCCCAGCAGCACCTTGTAGAAGTCCTCCCGGTTGAACACGTCATTCCCGGCGAAGGGCTCATCCATCAGGATGTAGTCCGCCCCCTGGGACAGGGCCATCACCACCTCGAACTGGTTCTTCATACCGGCGGAGAAGGCCCGCAGGGGCTTATTCATCGGCAGCTCGAAAAAGTCCATCAGCGCGTGAAAGCGCTTGTCATTGAACCGGGGGAAATGAGCCTGATAGAAGTCCCGGTGCCCCTTGGGCGTCAGGGCCGGGAAGAAGGAGTGCTCGCAGGTGGCGAAGCTGAGGCGCTCGATGTTCTTCTCGTTGATGGATGCGCCGTCCAGGGTGATCGTCCCCCCATGGGACAGCAGGCCCAGGATGCACTTCATCAGCGTGGTCTTGCCTGCGCCGTTCTCGCCGAACAGGCCCACGATCTGCCCCTGGGGCAGGGTCAGGGACACGTCCTTCAACGCTCGGGTCACGCCGTATTTCTTGCTGACGCTCTTCAATTCCAACATATGACACCCCTCCTTGTTACTGATAGCGGATATAGAGCCCGGTGCGGTCCAGCGCCTCCACCCGGGCGATGTTCTCCGGCGTGGGCAGGCACTCCGCCGGTGTGGCGAACCGCCACACCAGCCAGCACAGCCCCAGCAGCACCGCCCCGGTCACCAGAATGGCCAGCGTCCAGCACACCGGCACCGTCCACACCTGCCGCCGCAGCAGGCCGCGGCCCTCCGGCAGGCGGCGCATGAGATAGATGCTGCGGCTGCCCTGATAGTAGGAGCTGTACAGCACCGCCGCCGTGGCCAGCGCCACCGCCGCCAGCAGCGGATAGACGATGAGCGTCCACAGAACGCAGACGGCAAAGGGCTGCATCAGCACATCGCCCAGCAGCTCGCCCGCATGGGGCGAATAGGCCGCATACCACAGGGCGTCGTAGGCCTCCCGGTACCGGCACAGGAACGCTATCGCGCACACAAAGGCCGGGGCCGTCAGCGACCAGAGGATCCAGCCCTGTACCCGATCCGAATCCATATTGGGCGGCAGCAGGGTGAAAATACGCTTCAGCTTCCATTCACGCTTCATCACTGTCACCTCCCAGCAGCAGTGCAAGGGCAGCGCCCGCCACGACCAGCAGGAACAGCAGCAACAGCAGACCGGTGCTCTCGCCCAGGCCGCAGAAGAAGCTGGCAATGGTACCGCCCAGCGCCAGCAGCACCAACACGCTGAAGCGCCCCCGCCGCTGGCGATAGGAGAACAGCACCGTGGTGAAGGCCACCGCCAGCACCGCGGCCCCATCCGACGCCCACGCCGCCGCATCCCGCAGCGGCAGCAGATGGTGCATGAAGGGATCGGTATAGCACAGCATCATCAGGCTCTGGGGACTGGGTGCCTCTTCCTCAGGCCACAGCGGCCCGCCCACATTCATGTGGAGCCGCAACGTCATGGCGCCGTACACAGCCGCCGCCACCGCCGCCCAGAAGATCACCAGCAGCGCCGCGTGATAGGCCGCCCACAGGAACACCGCCTGCCGTTCCTTCACCCGCAGCCGCCGCACGGTGTATTCGCTCCTGACGCCGTAGCCGCAGCCGGTCAGGCTCATGGTCACAACGATGGCCGCGAAGCCCACGGCGCACACGATGGTGGCGCGGCTCTCCGCCGCCACCGACACCAGCCGGGGATAGCTGGCCACCAGCGTCGTGGTCTCACCCGTCTTCGGGTTCACATAGTTCTCGTCCAGCACCACCGTCCCTACGGGATAGCGCCACACCAGAACGCCCGCCAGCGCCGCCGTCACCAGCGTGATGACCAATATCCGGTAGAGATTCCACCGGGCGTACAGCCCGACGGTGGAAAGATACTTGTTCATTGGCTCTCCTCCTCCGCATACAGCTTCACCACCAGGTCGGCGGCCTCCGCCGCCGTCAGGCCCAGGCGCTTCATGTCCCGCACCATGGCCCGGAGCTGGTTCTCCGTCATCTCCCGCCGCAGTGCCTGCCGCTGCTGCTCCGTGGCGCAGACAAAGCTCTTAGCCCCGGCGTGGGACTGCACCAGTCCCTCCTCCTCCAGCAGGCGGTACGCCTTCTGGATGGTGTTGGGGTTCACCGTCAGGTCAGCCGACAGCGCCCGGCGTGAGGGCAGCTCCTCCCCGTCGGCGATGGTACCGGCGGCCAGTCCCTGCTTGATGTACCGTATGATCTGCAGATAGATAGGCTGTCCCTCCGTCTGGACAAAGCCCCCGAAATCAATCAACGCCCCCGCCTCCTCTCTTCAACTGTACTATGCGTGTAACACAGTTTCTAACTGTATTATATGCATAGTACAGTTCGTTTGTCAAGCTTATTCTCGCGGAATTTTACTTAGATTTTACAAAACAGCGCCAGCGGATTTGACAATCCCCTGCTATGCTGATATTGGACGTAAAATGATCGTAAGAAAAATGTGAAACATGGATTGAGGAGAATTCAATATGGATATTTTCAAGGTACTGACCATGATCGGCGGACTGTGCCTGTTCCTGTTCGGTATGAACCTGATGGGCCAGGCGCTGGAGCGCCGTGCCGGCGGCAAGCTGCGGACACTGCTGGACAAGATGACCAGCAACGTATTCGCCGGCTTCCTGACAGGCCTGGGCATCACCGCCATCATCCAGAGCTCGTCGGCCACCACCGTGATGGTGGTGGGCTTCGTCAACTCCGGGCTGATGACGCTGCGGCAGGCCATCAACGTCATCATGGGCGCCAACGTGGGCACCACCGTCACCGCGTGGCTGCTGAGCCTGGCGGGCATCGACAGCGGCAACGTGTGGATCAAGCTGCTGAAGCCCACCTCCTTCACCCCGGTGCTGGCGCTGATCGGTATCATTTTCTATATGTTCTGCAAGGACGCCAAGAAGAAGGACACCGGCATGATCCTGCTGGGCTTCGCCACGCTGATGTTCGGCATGGACACCATGAGCGGCGCGGTGGCGGGTCTGAAGGATGTCCCCGGCTTTGCCGAGCTGTTCATTATGTTCAAGAACCCCATCCTGGGCGTGCTGGTGGGCGCGGTGCTGACGGGCATCATCCAGTCCTCCTCCGCCTCCGTGGGCATCCTGCAGGCGCTGGCCCTGACCGGACAGGTCAGCTACGCCGCCGCCATCCCCATCATCATGGGCCAGAATATCGGCACCACCGTTACGGCGCTGCTGTCCTCCGTGGGCACCAATAAGAACGCCAAGCGGGCCGCCGTGGTACACCTGATGTTCAACGTCATCGGCGTGGTGGTGCTGCTGACAGTGTTCTGTATCGTCAAGGCCGTCTTTGCCCCGGCCATTCTCAACGAATCCGCCACCATGTACGGCATCGCCATCGCCCACTCCCTGTTCAACATCCTGTGCACCGCCATGCTGCTGCCTGCCGGTAACATTCTGGAGAAGCTGGCCATCCGCATGGTGCCCGACGTGACCCACAAAGAAGAGGCGGCCGTGGAGCTGGACGAGCGCCTGCTGGCCACCCCCTCCCTGGCCCTGCGCCAGTGCCGCGCCGTGGCCAACGACATGGCCGAGTGCGCCGTCCGTGCCCTGGAAAACGCCCTGGCCGCCTTTACCCATTACACCCCCGCCCTGGCGGACAGCATCCGCGCCGACGAGGATCGCTGCGACCACTATGAGGACGTGATCGGCACCTATCTGGTGAAGCTCAGCGCCCAGAAGATGGGCGAGGCCGAGAGCGAGGAGGCCACCGAGCTGCTGAAGACCATCGGCGACCTGGAGCGCATCTCTGACCACGCCGTCAACGTGCTGGAATCGGCGGAGGAGCTGCAGGCCAAGGGCCTCTCCTTCAGCGGCAGCGCCCGGGCCGAGCTCATCACCCTCTCCGACGCCATCCGCGAGATCCTGTCTCTGGCGGAAACCGCCTTCCTGCACCAGGACGTGGAGGCCGCCATGAAGGTGGAGCCGCTGGAGCAGGTCATCGACACGCTGAAGGAGGAAATGCGCACCCGCCACATCCTGCGGATGCAGCAGGGCCAGTGCAGCATCGAGGCCGGCTTCGTCTGGTCGGATCTGCTGACGGATCTGGAGCGCACCTCCGACCACTGCTCCAATATCGCCGGGTGCGTCATCGACGCCGCCCAGCACAACCTGAACCTTCACGAAACGCTCCACGCCATCCGCCGAAACGACGACAGCTTCCAGCGCCGCTTCCGTTCCTATCTGGAAGCCTATTCCTTACCTACTCTTCCATCCATGTAAACGTGAAACGCCCTGCCGCTTCAAAGGCGCAGGGCGTTTCACGTTGTTCTTATAAAAATCCTCTGATATCCACCGCCAGCCGCTCCTCCAGCGCGATGAGCCGCTTGGTGATGTCCTTTGAGGTCTCGTCCGCCGCCTGGTACTGGTTCAGGTACTGGCTCAGGGATTTGACCCCCATGTTGCAGCCGTCGGTCATCAGATCGGCGATGGTCTCGTCCGAGTCGTCCATTCCCAGCTTCATGCCGGTCTTCATGTGGGACATGCCCTTGGCGATGGGGTTGGGGTCCTTCCCCTCGTCGCCGTATTTGTCCAGCAGCGTCTGGATCTCCGCCTTCAGCTTATCGTGCTGGGCCTTGCAGTCTGTCAGCAGGCGGCGGAAGTGCTTGTCCGCCACCCGATCCACCACGTCGCTGATGGCCGAGACGCCCATTTTGATGCCCGCGTCACACTCCCGCAGCAGCCGGATGGTATCCGGTTCCACCATTGGTCATCCACTCCTTTGTTCAGATGGCCTTAGTGTACCCGGACAGCCGGATTTTACACGCATTTCTGCGCCGTAAACACGGCGGCAATGCCCAGCACCACGCTGGCAATCACATACAGCGCTGCCTGCGCTGTCTTGCCGCTCTGCAAAAGCTACGCCGTCTCCAGAGAAAACGTGGAAAACGTGGTGAAGCCGCCGCAGAAGCCCACCTTCAGGAACAGCACCAGCCGGGGATCCCAGCCGCTGTGCTTCCCCACCGCCGCCACGATCAGCCCGATGCAGAAGGCGCCGACTACGTTGATGCCCAGCGTGATCACGGGAAAGCCCGCCGCCTTTACCGGCAGCTTTCCCAGCAAAAAGCGGCTCACCGAGCCGATCGCGCCGCCCAGCGCCACGAACAGACAGTCCAGCAGTGTTTTCATATGCCATCACCTCGCCCCACATCATAGCACACGGCGTACCTTCTGTAAAGGCGAGGAGCCCGCTCACCGCTCCTGCGGTGTCCGCTGTCTCCTGCCGCACCGCATCCCAATGCGGTACACCGCCTCCCCGATAATCACGCCCAGGATGGCCCCGGCCAAGATATCGCTGGGAAAATGGACGAACAGATAGAGCCGTGAAAAGGCGATGACCGCCGCCAGCGGGATAGCCGCCCAGCCGAAGCGGCGATCCGTTTTCGTCAGCACCGTGGCGCCGATCACGGAGGACAGCGTGTGGCCGGAGGGAAATGAGTAGTCCGCGGGCGAGGAGATCAGCATCATCACGCTGTCGTCCAGCCAGCAGGGCCGTGGCCGGGCAATAAGGTTTTTCAGGCACACGTTGCCCACCAGCACGCCCACAGCCAGGCCCAGGATCATCCAGAGGGATTTATTCATGCCTGCATTGACGGCGCTGCGGTACAGCCACGCCGCCGTCAACAGCCAATACCAGGCCACCAGCAGCACCCACAGCAGTCCCAGCACACCGAAGAATACAAAGTGTCCCGGTGTCAGCGGCGTGATCTGGCTCTTCCAGGCGTCCTCGCTGTCGTGGCCGCCCTGCTGTCCGTCATGCTCGCCGTCGTGGCGATCCTCGCCATAGGTCTGCTCCAGGGCAGCGGCCTCCCTGATCTGCCGGGACAGACTCAGGGGGACGGCCACGGCGCTGAGCACCGCCAGCACCACCGCCAGCAGGATCACCAGCTTATAGGCCTTGACATAGTTCTTCTGCATTACCATCTCGTGCATACGAATACCTCCTATGAGACATAAAAAACGGTTTCTTCTATCTTGGATGTTTCCATGATAGAAGAAACCGTTAAACACCGTATGAAGAGAAATGAAACAGAGTTTAAACTGCCAGCTTGTACCCCACGCCCCACACGGTCTGCAGCAGCCGGGGCTCGGCGGGATCGTCCTCGATCTTCTCCCGCAGCCGCTTCATGTGCACCGCCACGGTGATGTTGTCCCCCAAGGATTCCAGGCCCCAGATCATCTCGTACAGATCCTCCCGGCTGAACACCTGGTCCGGATGGCGCATGAGGAACAGCAGCAGCTCGTACTCCTTGTTCTTCAGGGGCACCGGCACGCCGTTCTTCGTGATCTGGTGGCAGGCGGTATCCACCGCCAGCGGCCCGGCGGCCAACAGCGTGGTCTCCGCCGCCGCGGGCTTCAGCCGCCGGTACCGGGCCAGATGGGCCTTGACCCGTGCCACCAGCACGCTGGGAGAGAAGGGCTTTTCGATGTAGTCGTCGGCGCCGTAGCCCAGCCCGCGGATCTTGTCCACATCCTTGCCCAGGGCCGTGACCATCAGGATGGGGATGTCCTTGGCCTCCCGCACCTTCCGGCAGATGGTAAAGCCGTCCATTCCCGGCAGCATCAGGTCCAGAAGCAGCAGGTCAAAGGGCTGCTCCAGCACCGCGGCCAGTCCGGCGGCGACGTCGGTGCAGACGCTGACCTCTCATAGCCGCCCACCTCCAGATAGTCCCGCTCAATGGCGGCGATGTCGGCGTCGTCCTCAATGATCAGTATTTTCGCCATGTTATCCCTCCTTTGCTACCATCGATTGACAATGGCAGACACGGTCACCCGCAGGCCGCCGTTTTCCGCGTTCTCCGCCCAGACGGTGCCGTGCATCTCGTCACAGGCCTTTTTCACCACCGCAAGGCCGATGCCGCTGCCCTTTCCGGGCGCTGTCCGGGCGGCGTCGCCCCGGTAGAATACGTCAAACAGCCGGGGCAGCTGCTCCGGCGGCACGCCTGCGCCGTTGTCGGTAAAGGCGATGGCCGCCATATCGCCGATCTTCTCCGCCGTGATGCGGACGGAAACGTCCTCCCGTCCGCCGTACTTGCGGCTGTTGTCCAGCAGGTTCACCGCGATGCGCCGCAGCAGCTCACGGTCGGCCAGCACGGTCATCTCCGGCACGTCCACCGTGACGGCCACCCCCTCCTGCTCCTCGGTGATAGCCTCCAGTTCAGCGGCCAGCGCCAACGGCTCTGCATGGACAGGATACTGGCTGACGTCCATGCGCGCAAAGGCAAACAGCCGGTTCACCAGCGTCTCCATGTCCGCCTCCTTGGCGTAGATGGTCTGCAGATATCGCTGGCGGGCTGCCTCATCCTGGGCCACGCCCTCCAGCAGGCCCTCCGTGTAGGCGCGGATGGCAGTCAGCGGGCTTTTCAGATCGTGGGACATGCCGGCGATCAGCTCCTGCTTCTGCTGCTGGGCCGCCTGCTGCTGCTCCAGCGAGGCCTTCAGCCGCGCCGCCATCTCATCCACCGCGTCACAGGCGGCCTTGAACTCGTCCGGCTCCGTGTAGGCGATGGGTGTGTCCAGGTCGCCGTCCCGGATGCGGGCCACGCCCGCCGTCAGGGTGTCCAGCGGCTGGGAGATGTGGCGGAACAGGTGCCGCGTCAGATACAGATTGGTCAGCGCCACCGTTCCCAGCAGCAGCACCGCCGCGATGGCGGCAAACACGCTCAGCGTCAGCTTAAAGCCGTGGAGCACCGCCTCGATCTGCTCCACCGCGCTGTGCAGCGTCATCAGATTCCCACGCAGCAGCACCAGCGCCGCACCACCCCCCAGCAAAAGCAGCACCGCCGCCGCAAGGATCGGTATCACCAGCATGGCGATATTGGAGCGCGCCAGCCGTTTTTTGATGGTCATGCCCATCCCTCCCCATCGTATGTGGCTCAATTATACCATGTATGGTGCAGAATTGTTAAACAAAGATTAAAACTTATCCTTTTTCCTCCTAAAATGAAGATATTTTGCAAGACCCTCCGCCACAGACGTGGTACAATAATCCCGGCAAGGAGGTAAGGCGCATGAAACAGGAAACACGAACCGCTGTCTACGATGACGGACTGCATCTGGAGGCCTGCCGCTTCACCGGTATCGCACAGCCCTTCCCTCATCATTTTCACGAGTACTACGTCATCGGGCTGATGGAAAGCGGACAGCGCACGCTCTTCTGCAAGGGCGCAGACTACGTCATCACCTCCGGCGACATGCTCCTGTTCAACCCGGAAGACAGCCACGCCTGTGTACAGCGCGACGGCGGCACGCTGGACTACCGCGGATTGAATATTTCCCGGGACATCATGCTGGAACTGGCGGAAGAGCTCACCGGGAAGCGGGAGCTGCCGCGTTTTTCCCCACTGGTGATCCATGATGACAGGGCTGCCGCCTCCCTGCGCTCGCTCCACGAGCTGATCATGGACGGCTCCCAGGAGCTTGAAAAGGAGGAAAGCCTGCTTCTGCTGCTCTCCATCCTGCTCCGGCGCTATACGCGTCCCTTCACCGCCGACGCCGCGGTATGCCGCGAGGAGATCGCACAGGTATGCCGGTTCATGGAGGCGCACTACGCCCAGCGCATCCGGCTTGACCAGCTGTGCCGCTGCGCGGGCTGCAGCAAGTCCGCCCTGCTGCGGGCCTTCACCCTGGAGAAGGGCGTCTCACCGGCGGAGGCGGCTCTTCTGACAGGCTTTTCCGACCAGAGCCACTTCACCAACTACTTCAAGCGCTTTATCGGTCTGGCGCCCGGCGTCTACCGGGAGATGTTTGAAGCGCACACCGAGAACGGAGGCACCTATGGATCTGCAAAATGAAAAATGTGTCATGGTCATTGACCCGGAACTGCCCCTCGGCCTGATCGCCAACACAGCGGCCATTATGGGCATCACACTGGGGCAGAAAATGCCGGAGGTGGTGGGAACCGATGTGGCCGACCGGAGCGGCCATACACATCCCGGCATCATTGCCTTTCCCGTCCCTGTCCTGAAAGCCGCGCCGGAGGACATCAAGGCGCTTCGCGAGAAGCTGTATCAGCCGGAATTTCAGGATGTAACGGCGGTAGACTTCTCCGATCTGGCCCAGGGCTGCAAAACCTACGACGAATTCATCCGCAAGATGAAGAAAACACCGGAAAGTCAGCTGCACTACTTCGGCATTGCCCTCTGCGGCGCCAAAAAGAAGATCAATACGCTCACCGGCAGCATGCCGCTGCTGCGATGACGACAGCCATCAGACCGCGCGAGGAGACTGCAGCCGCAGTTTCCTCCCCCGTTTTTAAAAGTTTTACCTAAATTTTACCCCGCCGTGATAGACAGCGCCGCCCCTGTCCGCTATACTGCTGTAAAATTTGCGTTGCATCCGCCCTGCGCGGAGCGACAGCAGGAGGTCTGACAAATGAAAAATCGCTTTTCCCGCCTGGCGGCACTGGGCATGCTGACCGCGCTTGTGGTCGTTCTGCAGACGGCAGCCACCTTCATCCGCTTCGGCAGCTTCCCTATCACCCTGACGCTGATCCCCATCGTGGTGGCCGGCGCGCTGTACGGCGTCGGCAGCGGCGCGCTGATCGGCACTGTGTTTGGCCTGGTGGTGCTGGTCATGGTGCTGACCGGGGCCGACGCCTCCGGCCAGATGATGCTGGCGCTGCACCCGCTGATCACCTCCGCCGCCTGCGTGGTGAAGGGTATGCTGTGCGGCGCGGCAGCCGCCGCCGTATACCAACTGGCGGCGCACCGCAGCGGGAAAGCGGCGGTCGTCGCCGCGGCGGCCGTGTGCCCCATTGTGAACACCGGCGTGCTGTATCTGGTGCTGGTGCTGTTTTTCGATACCTCGTGGGCGGCGGTGCTCTCCGCGTTCATGAGCGTCAACTTCCTGCTGGAGCTGGCCGTCAACATCGTGCTGGCCCCTGCCGTGCTGCGGATCGTCACCATGCGGAGGCGGGCGGCATGATCCTGGCAGTAGACGCAGGCAACAGCAATATCGTGCTGGGCTGTATGGACGGTCTGACGGTGCGCCGCACCATGCGCCTGATCACCGACCGCAGTATGGACGCCGCCGGATATACGGCCGCCATCAAAGCCTCACTGACGCAAAGCGGCTATTCCGCCGAGAGCTTCGAGGGTGCCATCCTCTCCAGTGTCGTGGCCGCCGTCACGGAGCCGCTGCGGCAGGCCCTCGCCGGTCTCATCACCGGCCCGGTGCTGGTGGTGGGCGAAACGGCCCGAACCGTCATCCTCATCCGCATCGACCATCCGGAGACCCTGGGTGCCGACATGATCGCCGCCGCGGAGGGCGCTCTGGCCAAATATACGCCGCCCCTGGTGCTGATCGACACGGGCACCGCCACCACCCTCTCCGTGCTGGATGAGACCGGCGCCTTCCTGGGCGGGGCCATCGCCCCCGGCGTCCGCCTGAGCGCGGAGGCGCTGGCGCAGCGGACGGGACTGCCCCTGCCGGAGCTGACCGCCCCCGAAAGCGCCCTCAGCCGCAGCACGGTGGACTGCCTCCGCAGCGGCATCGTGCTGGGTGCCGCCGCCATGGTGGACGGTATGCTGGACCGGCTGGAGGCGTCCCTGGGCACACCGGTGACCGCCGTCGCCACCGGCGGACTGGCGGGCTGCGTGATCCCCCACTGCCGCCGCCCGGTGATCCTGGACGACGCCCTGCTGCTGCAGGGCCTGGCGGTCATGTACTCCCGGGAAGCAAAGTGATCCATTTCCTTCTCTATACAAAAAAACCGGAAAGGAACTCCCGTCCCTTTCCGGTTTTTCTCTGTTTATTTCTTTGCCGCCCGGGCCAGCGCCGGGATATCCCCCACGCCGTCCAGCACGATGCTGGGCCGGTAGGCGTAGGTGTGCAGTGTCTCGCGGGTGGACACGCCGGACAGCACCAGCACCGTGGACATGCCGCTCTCCATGCCGGAGATCACGTCGGTGTCCATGCGGTCGCCCACCATCACCGCCTCGGCGGAGTGGCAGTGCAGCATCCGCAATCCGGTGCGCATCATCAGCGGATTGGGCTTGCCGCAGAAGTACGCCTGCTTGCCGGTGGCCATCTCGATGGGTGCGATCAGCGCCCGGCAGGCCGGAGCGATGCCGTTTTCGATGGGACCGGACACATCGGAGTTGGCGCCGATGAGCTTCGCCCCCTGCATCACCAGATTGGTGGCCTTGGTCAGGGTGTCCAGCGAATAGCTGCGCCCCTCGCCCACCACCACATAGTCCGGGTTCACGTCGTTCATGGTGATCCCCGCGTCATACAGGGCGTTCAGCAGTCCCGCCTCGCCGATGGCGAACACAGAGCACCCCGGTGCCTGCTCCTTCAGGAAGGCCGCCGTGGCCAGCGCGCTGGTGTAGAAGTGCTCCTCCGGCACGTCCAGCCCCATACGGGCCAGCTTCTGGTTCAGCTCACGGGGCGTATAGCCGCTGTTGTTGGTCAGAAAGAGATACTCCTTGTCCTCGTCATGGAGCCACTGGATGAACTCCGCCACACCCGGCAGGATCCGGTTGCCGTGATAGATGACGCCGTCCATATCGCAGATAAAGCCTTTTTTTGCGTTGAAATCCAGGGAAGCTAACGGTTCCATAGGTTGGTTCCCACCCTTCATTGTTGATGGCACCATCATACCATGTGATGGGAGCACCGTCTACCGCAAAACGGTAAAATTTTCATGTTTATCGTCATCCTTACGCAGGTCTTGCCTTGCTTCTGATGCTGAGCTGGTCAGCGATCATGGCGATGAACTCGGAATTTGTGGGCTTTCCCCTGGTATTGCTCACCGTATAGCCGAACAGCCGCTGCAGCGCATCCAGGTCGCCCCGGTTCCAGGCCACCTCGATGGCGTGGCGGATCGCCCGCTCGACGCAGGACGGCGTGGTGTTGTGGCGTCTTGCGACCGTCGGATATAAAACCTTCGTGACCGCGTGGATCATGCTCACATCCTTGATGGTCAGAACGATGGCCTCGCGGACATACTGATAGCCCTTGATATGCGCCGGCATACCAAGCTCGTGGATGATGGGCGTGACAAGGCGCTCCAGCGCGGCATCATACGCGTCCTCTTCCTCCGCCCGCTGCGCCACCCGGCGCATCTGTCCGAGAAGCTCGTTCGCCCCGCAGGGCTTCGCCACAAACGCCTCCGCCCCCTGTGCCATGGCCCGCTTCACCACCTGCCCCTGGCAGACCGCGGATACCAGTATCGCCCGCGGCCTCTCCGCCATGGCGGCCAGCCGGTTCAGCAGCACAAAGCCGTCAAGCTCCGGAAGCAGCACATCCATGATGACCAGCTGCGGGCATTCCCGTTCAATGATGCGCCACGCGTCGGCGCCGTTGCCGGTGCTGCCTGCCACCTTAAAATCCCCGGCAGCTTCGATCACTCGCTGCAGCATCATACGAAAACCCTCGTCAGCGTCCGCCAATACGACTTTCATCAAATTTTTCATACTCTTTCTCCCTTATTCAGTATTGATCACGTCCGACCGGCGCATCCCTTCTATGCCATGGCCTTGATCTGCCGTTATTATAGCAAAACAAAAAGCATGTGCATGCTCACTGTGAATATCCGCAAAAAACCGATGAATTCATCAATTTTTTTCTTTTCACGAGCGTGTCGAAGGGGCGCGTTTACCGTCTTATCTTCCCGCATTTTGGCTAATTTTGTCGAATCAGGCAGAATTTTTAACAAAACATTATATTGATTTTCCGGTTCATAAGTGTAAAATGTATAAATGAAAGTGCAGCCATGGCAGGAGCCCCAAACGTCGGTATCGTTTGAACGATCTTGTTACGAGAAATCACTCCGTAGTTTGCAATAGAAATGGCGGCGCAGCCGCCATTTTTTGTGACCGGTGCCGCGCCGCCCTCTGCTGTTCCGGCAGCGAAATTTGATTTTTGGAAGAAAGGATCTTGATACCCATGCGCATTGCTGTCTGTGAGGACAACCAACTTCAACGTGATATGATCGTGCAGTTGTTGAACCGCTGCTCTGCGGAGCGATCACTCCCCGTGACGCTGGCGCCTTACGCATACGGAATAAATCTCCTCTATGACGTGGAAGAGGGAGCGAATTTCGACATCGTTTTTCTGGATATTTATCTGCCGGACGCGATGGGCAATGAGCTGGCCCACAGACTGCGGGCTATGGGATATCAGGGCAAGATCGTATTCCTGACCGCCTCGCCGGATTTCGCCATCGAAAGCTATGACGTGGCCGCCAGCGGCTACCTGCTCAAGCCCATCAACTACGAGCGTCTGAAGGCCGTCGTCGACCGGATCACAGAGCACGTCGACCCCAATACCTACCAGCTCCGGCACAGGGCCACGGTGACCAGGATCGCGTACCGCGACATCCTGTACATTGAAAGCTCCAACTCCAAGTGCCTGATCCACACGGTATCCGGCAGCGTACATACCGCCTACAAAACGCTGAACACCATCGAAAAAGAACTGAACGCCCCCTGCTTCCTGCGCTGCCACCAGAGCTTTCTGGTGAACATGGATCACGTCCGGCAGATCGACAAAGAGTTCCTGCTGTCCAACGGGGAGACGATCCCCATCCGTCAGCGGGGCGTAAAGCCGGTGCGTCAGGCGTATATGGCCTACGCCGCCGCGCTGTCCACGGCATATTGATCCTCCCGCCGTCCTTCGGCGGTGCCCACACTCGAAAAAGACGATGTTTGGAAAGGAGACCGGACATCCGGTTCACAGCATGAAGATCAGGGAGTTTTACAAGACGATCGGCGGCGATTACGACGATATGCGCCGCAGAATACCGTCAGACCGCATGATAGAAACATTTCTGCTGAAATATCCCGCGGATCCCTCCTACGCGGCGCTGGCGGCAGCCAGGGAAAGCCGCGACGCAGAGAGCGCGTTTCTGGCTGCGCATACGCTCAAGGGCGTCGCCTCCACGCTGGGTCTGAAGGAACTGACAGAGACGTCCGCCCTGTTGGCGGATGCGCTGCGCCCTCCGTCCGGCTTCCCTGATGACGCGCTCTTCGACGCTGTCACCGAAGCCTATACCCGTGTGCTCCGGCAGATCGCCGCGCTCCTCCGGTAAGCCCGCCGCACCGCTGATACACAGAGAAAGGACGTCTCTTATGAAACCGCAATGGGTCATCGCGCTTATTCTGGCACTGGTCTGCACGCTTACCGCCTGCACCGCTTACAGCAGACAGGCTGATGCCGCCGAGGAAACCCACGAGCCCCTCACCATCGTCTCCCTCTTCCCAGAAATGGATCACTTTATCGACAAGGTCCACGAGACCTATCCGGAGATCAATATCGAAGTGATCCCCTACGCCGGCGGCAACACCACGGCCTATCTCAGCGCCCAGCTGCGCTCCGGCGACATGCCCGACATCTATCTGACCACCGTCTATGTGCCGGAGCGTCAGGATCTCAGCGGCAAGCTGGTCGACCTGTCCGGATACAGCTTTACCAACAACTACACCGCCTCCAGCCTCCACGAGGTCTCGGACGACGGCGCGATCTATCTGCTGCCCACCTTCTTCTCCTGCCTGGGCATCACCTATAACCAGACGCTGCTCGACGAGCACGGCTGGACGCTGCCCACCACCTTCGCGGAGCTGCGGGAGCTGGCGCCCCAGGTCAAGGCGGCAGGCTGCCGTCTGGCGCTGAACCAGATTGCCCTGCCCGGCTATGGCTTCCAGTACCTGTGCAACATCATGGACACCGACTTTCTCAACACGCTGGACGGCAGACGGTGGCAGAGCGACTTTCTGGACGGAAAGGCCACGGCGGCGGGCTCCGAGGGCATGCGCCAGGCGTTTTCCGTCGTGGAGGAATGGCGGGAACTGGGCATGCTGAACGGCGAGGGCAGCTGGTATGACAACAACGAAACAAAGCGCATGATGGCCGAGGGCAATACCCTCTTCCTGCTGGGCAGTACCAACAACATCACCGCCGAGGACTCCGACGACGAGTTCCGGCTTATGTCGTACCTGTCCGAGGACGGCACCAAAAACGCCGTCATCCTGCAGGTATCCCGCTACATCGGTCTCAATAAAGCCCTGGAAAAGAGCCCGCAGAAGCTGGCCGACGCCCTGCATGTGATGGAGGTCCTGTCCACCGTGGAGGGGATGTCCTCACTGAATGAGAGATGCGCCAATTCGCTGATGCTGCCGCTGAAGGACTATGTGATCCCGGAGACCAGCTACTATAAACCCGTGGAGGACGAGCTGTATAACGGGCTGACCGCACCCTTCCTCTACAGCGGCTGGGAAAATATCATCGTCCCCATCGGCGACGTGGGGCTGGAATACATACGGGGCAGCGCAACGCTGGAGCAGCTGATCAGCGCCATTGACGACAGTCAGCAGCTTCTGCGGGACAGCGCCTCCGCTGTCTGCACCACGCTGACCGAGAAGCTGACCACCGATGACTGTGCACGGCTGGTAGGTGTCTCCTTTTGCAAGGCGGTTGAGGCCGATCTGGCCCTGATCTCCAAAAACGCCTATTTCGTGGCGGACGGCGTCAGCCACATGAACCCGAAGGGCGTGTCCGGCGAGCTGTTCCCTCTCCCTGTCTCCGACCAGGAGCTCACCTCGATCCTGCCCACCGGCTGGCGCGGCAATATCCAGACCGTCACGCTGACCGGCGCCCGCGTCAAGGAGCTGGCGGAAACCGGCTATGACTGCGGAGACTGCGGCGTGTTCTTCCCCTACGAGCTGGTAAAGCCGGACAGCCTGACCCTTCAGGACGAAGCCGTCTATACAGTGGTCATTGCCGGTGTGACCGACCGGGTGGCCGCAGAGGGCGGCCTGACGGATACCGGTATTCTGGGACTTGCCGCGGCCCGGGACTATCTCAGTCAATTCGAGACCTTCTCAAGTGACGATATCTTCTGGGAGTAAGACGGGATGAAGGACAATCGTGTAAACACAGAGAGCAGCCGGCTCCGCTCTCTGGCATTTGCACTGGCCGCGTTTTTGCTGCTGGTATGCGTCGCCTTTTTCATCTTCACGCGGCTCTATGGCCGGTATATCGACGATATTTTGTATAAGGAGCGGCAGCAGCAGATGAAGGAGGTCACCGTCCAGCTCTTCAAGCGGCTGGATGATGTGACCCAGCGCTGGTGGAAGGACACCGACGTTTTCTGCGGTACCATCGAGGATCACGCCTTTGCCTCTTTGGATGAGCTGTACGCCTATTTGCAGTCGCTGTCACAGCTGTACAATGTGGATGCCGAGCAGCGCCATCTGGTGGCAGTGGATGAATCCGGCAGCTATCTGACCCACGACGGCTGGAACGGAACACTGTCAGAAATGGCCTTCCTGCTGGACAGCCCGGAACGGGTATCCTTCGTTACCTCCCGGGTAGGCAGAACCGACGTAGGGATCTTCTTTCTGCAAAAGCTGCCGGAGCCGGTCACCGTCCGGGACGGCGGCGAGACCGTCCGCCTGACCTATTTCGGCCTATCCTGCCGCCTGGCGGAGCTGAACCCCTTTTTCTCCTGCGAGGCGTATGACAATAACAACAGCGTATATGTTCTGGATCCCTACGGTGGACGCATCTTCAGCAGCGGCGACGACACGCTGCTGGGCTATAACGCCTATGCCACGCTGAAGGAAATGACCTATCTCCACGGCACCTCCTTTGACGCCGCCAAGCGGGAGCTGGACAGCAGCGGCCTCGCCTACTCCAACGCGGTGCTGAACGGGGACGAATACTACTACGCCCTGAAAAAAATGAACAATGCCAACTGGACGCTTCTGTTTCTGGTGTCGTCAGACTATGTGGCCCAGGACGTCGTTCTGCTGGTGGACACCACGGCACGGATGGTCTTTGCCTTTGCCATCCTGCTGGTCATTGCCTGCACCATCGCCATCACCTTCATCCTGACAGCAAGCCAGAAGCGTACCCTGGCCATCGAACGGAAAAACAACGACAAGCTGTCCGCCGTCAACCGTGAGCTGGATCAGAAAAACACGGAGCTGTCCGCCGCGGTAAGGCTGGCGGAATCCGCCACCCAGGAGGCCAAGGCCGCCAACCGTGCCAAAAGCGAGTTCCTCACCAACATGTCCCACGACATCCGCACGCCCATGAACGCCATCCTGGGCATTACCCGCCTGATGGAAAACGAGCAGCACCTGTCGGACAAAATGCGCAACTATATCCGCAAGGCCCACGCCTCCGGCCAGCATATGCTGGCCCTGATCAACGACGTGCTGGATATGAGCAAGATCGAGGCGGGAAAGATCCGCATCGTCAGCGAGCCGGTGAGCCTTGCCGAGCAGATCGGCCAGATCGACAGCATCATCCGCCCCCGTGCGGCGGAAAAGGCACAGGATTTTCTGATCCGCACCCACGATGTGACCCACGAATTCCTGATCGGCGACAGCATGCGCCTGGGGCAGATCCTGGTCAATCTGCTGTCCAACGCCGTGAAATACACGCCCTACGGCGGCGCGGTCCGCCTTGACATCGCCGAGCTTCCCTGCGTCGATGCAGAGCATGCCTCTCTCCGCATCGTCGTCACCGACAACGGCTATGGCATGACCCAGGAATTCCTGACCCATATCTTCGACCCCTTCACCCGGGCGGAAAGCTCCACCACCAACAAGGTGCAGGGCACCGGCCTGGGCATGGCCATCACGAAAAACATCGTCGACCTGATGGGCGGCGGGATCACCGTGGAGAGCGAGCCCGGCAGGGGCAGCTGCTTCCAGGTGACGCTCTCCCTCCCCATCGACCGCAATACCGCATATCATGTGGATGCCTCCGGTATTCTTCTGCTCACAGACGATCCCCAATTTACGGATAATGTAAGGGCCATGACACGGGAATCCGGGCTTCCCGTGTTTGCGGCGGACAGCGTGGACGAAGCGGTGCCGCTGCTGCGGCAGGAAAAAACGGATGTCGTCCTCCTGTCCGGCTGCTGCGGCCAGCAGCTGCCCGCCCTTGCGGACACTCTGCGCAGGGTGGCCAGGCAGGCGCCCCTTATCTTTTGCACCGATCACGCTCACGCGGAGCCGCACCACGGTTCTCTGACCGCCGCCGGAGTGGACGGTGTGCTTGCAAGGCCGCTCTTCCTGTCGCAGCTGGCCGATGCCATCCGGCAAAAGCGCAATGCCGGCGTTGTTCAAAAGCAGGAGCCGGCCTCCATCCTCAGCGGCATGCGCTTTTTGTGCGCGGAGGACAACAGCCTGAACGCAGAGATCCTGACGGCTCTGATGGAAATGTACGGCGCGACGTGTGACATCTATCCCGACGGTGCGCAGCTGGTGGAAGCCTTTGCCGGTGTCCGCGCGGGAGACTATCAGGCGATCCTGATGGATATGCAGATGCCCGTTATGAACGGACTGGACGCCGCCCGTGCCATACGCCGCAGCAAGAACCCGCTGGGACAGACGATTCCCATTATCGCCATGACCGCAAATGCCTTTGCCGAGGATGTCCAGAGCTGCCTCGACGCCGGCATGAACGCCCACATCTCCAAGCCCATCGACATCAGTCTCCTTGAGAGCATCCTGCTGGAAATAAGCGAAAAGAGCGCATAGATAAAAGGACGCCGTCCCCCAGGGGACGGCGTCCTTTTATCTATGCGTATTTTGCCTGTTGACCCTCCGGCTGTCTGAGTGCGGCGAAATGCTCCCGCGTCAGCTCCATGAACAGCTCCATGGCCGGTGTAACCCACTTGTTCTTGTGATGGGAGCATACGGCGGTGATGCTTTCCCAGGAAAAGTCGCTCTCCACTGCCTGCAGCGTGCCGTCCGCCAGCTGCCGCTCCACGGCGAACCGGGGCAGCAGCGCGATGCCCAGATCACCTCCTATGGCTTCACGGAGCAGAGCGTCACCTACGCCTTCTCCATTTACGGCATCGCCACCATGGCCGGCAGCGTGGTCTCCGGCTATCTGGGCAGCCGCTTCTCCATGAAAGCGGTGCTGGGCTGTTTCTACGCCTCCCGCACCATCTGGACAGTGGGCTTCTTGATGCTGCCCAAATCACCGGCAGCCATGTACGCCTTCGCCATTCTGCTGGGCTTTACCGGTGCGGCCACCGTGCCGCCCACCTCCGGCCTGATCGGGCGGCGGTTCGGCCCGGCAGCGCTGGGGACGCTGTTCGGCGTGGCGTTCCTGTGCCACCAGGTGGGCAGCTTTGTCAGCGCGTGGATCGGCGGCCTGACCGTGACCGCCACCGGCGGCTATACGCTGCTCTGGTGCATCGACGCCGCGCTGTGCATCCTGGCGGCGGCCTGCGTCTTTCGCGTCAGGCTCCCCGCCGCCGAATGACCGGGAGATGCCCATAGGCCGAGGATGTTCATCAGTGCCTTTTTCGCGCCGTGCCCTGTTTTCTCACTTTCTAAGAACCGCCACCGCGCAGGGGATCCGCCCCTGACACAGCGTGTAGCCGGCATCCGTATACCCGGCATCCGCAAAGAACTGCCGGTAGCTTTCCAGCGTGAACTCCCGCTTGAAATCCGCCCCGGCCCTGCCGATCACGCCGGATACCCGGTTGGTACCGCCCCTGTCCGTCCGGTTCATATAGGTGGGAATGATGATCCTGCCGCCCCTCCGGCACACCCGTTCAAACTCCGCCAGCGCTCTGTACGGCTCGTCCAGCAGGTGGATCACATTGGCGGCCACCACCGCGTCATAGTACGCATCCGGCTCGTCCAGCCGCAGGATGTTTCCCTGCCGGAACTGTACATTGCCGTATTTTCCGCACTTCTTTTCCGCCTGCCGCAGCATTTTCACAGAAAAATCCGTCGCAGTCAGGCTCCTGCACCGCGGGGCGATCACGCCGGTAAGCAGTCCCGTGCCGCAGGCACATTCCAGCACCCGATCCGTGGGCCGGATCAGCCGCGCCACCTCATCGCACAGCGCCCTGTTGGCCCGCCGGTTGATGACATTGGCAAAGATGTCGTACACCCCCGCCACACGATCCCAAAACACAAACGCTTCCTCCCTATGTTTCCTATTTGTGGATAAGCTTCAGGCAGAAATCGCAGCAGTCGCCGCCCCGGCCCAGCGTCTTTGTCCGGTGCCAGCAGAGCCTGGGATGCATGCCGTCATAGGTGATGTCGTCGCTGTCGCAGAAGCAATGGCACAGCTCCGGGCAGCCGTAGTGCACACAGTTGTCATGATAGGGGCACCTGGTCATGTCGATGCGCCACACGCCGCCGGTGGTCTGAATATCCGTGGCGGCAAAGCCCGCCGCCGGGCCGAAGAACTTCGGCGTCTCGCGGGAGAAGATGGCCGGTACGATGCGGTACAGGCCCGGGATCTTCATCAGCTTGAGAAACGCCCTCTTCTGCCGCCATGCCTTCTGCTCCACATAGCTGTGGATCGTCTGCAGGGCCTCCTCCTTTGGCATCACCCTTTGCAGCGTCTCATAGGCCGCGATGCCCGGCAGGATCTGGTTTTCCAGATGGCGCTGCTTCTCCTTGCTTGCGTCGTCATTCTCCGCCCGCAGCGCCTGCAGCCGCGCGTCAAAGGCGGCGTTCAGCGCCCCGGCCTGCGCCGGAAAGCGCTGTGCCGCCGTCTGTTGAAAATTTACCGTGATATAACTGGGTTTCATAAAAGTTCCCCCTTATTCCATTATTCTATATGTACGGCGCGCCCGCGCCTCATACTTCATGCCTTTCGCTCCAGTACCACGATCCGGTTGGAGATATTCCGCACCGCCGGCAGCTTGTCCAGCAGCTTATAGACCGGCACGAACGCCGCCACGCCCTCGGTCAGGCCGTGCTCCGCCACGAAGCGGAAGTCCGGCAGCAGCGCTGCCAGCGCCCGGCCGTCCCTGACGCCCCAGGTGAATTTCGCGTTGCTGCCCTCGATGGGCTTCTCCTTGAACCGCTTCACCACCATGGGGTTCATGGTCTCCACCAGCACGGCGGCCTGGGGGAAGCGTCCGGCGATGACGGCAAAGATCCGCTGCACGTCCGCCTCCGTCAGGTACATGGTCAGCCCCTCGATGATGATCAGCACCGGTGCGTCGGTCTCTTCGATCCGGCTGCCCCAGTCGTCCATGGCGGACATGGCGATCTGGGTGACGGCGCCGCTCTCCGGCAGCAGCTTCTCCCGCATGGCCATGGTCTCCGGCAGATCCAGGTTATACCAATGGCGGTACCCCGTCATCCGATAGCACCGGGTATCCAGCCCGCAGGCGATGTTCACCACCACGGCGCCGGGATGGCCCGCCAGATACGCCGTTGTCAGCCTGTCCAGCACGATGGTGCGGGCGATGACGCCGCTGCGCATGGCGGTATCCTTCTCTGCCAGGGAGAAGTCGTAGTCCAGCTTCTCCACAAGCTCCTCCGCCTTCGCGTCCCGGATCACGCCCCGGCCCCGGCTCTCTCTGGCCCGGGCATAGACGGTCTGCAGCATGGTCTCCGGCACGCCGGAGAGGGTGATCTTTTCATTCATTCTCATTCGCCTCCGTTTTGATGGGCTGCCGCCCCGCCCAAACGGCGTTGGCGGCCATCCAGATCAACAGCGCCCCGGCGCAGGCCGTCATTCTCGTTTCATTCATTCTTCGCCGCTCCTGTTGTTGGTCTCCGCCGGTTAGTTCGAACTAACTGCAAAGCTTTTGAAAAGCCGCCCTCGGGCAGCTTATGCATACATATGCATATTTTAGCACCGATAAAGGCGCTTTTCAAGACGCTTCTGCACGTTTTTTCCCGCGGCTCACCGCCATGAAGCAGTGCCGCGTTGGCCCTGCGGATATCCGCCGGGCCAACGCGGCATATTTTTCATTTCGCCTGCGAAAACCGCAAAATGCGGTCACGCTTCCGTCCAGTCCTTCACCTGTTGACGGAGCCAATCGCACCAGGCATCCACACCCTCGCCGGTCTTGGCGGAGATGGGGAAGATCTTCAGCCTGGGATTGCGCATGTGGGCGTACTCCACCACCTTGTCCATATCGAAGTCAAAGTAGGGCAGCACGTCGATCTTGTTGATGATCAGCGCGTCGCAGACTGTGAAGATCAGCGGATACTTGAGGGGCTTGTCGTGGCCCTCCGGCACCGACAGGATCATGGCGTTCTTCACCGCGCCGGTGTCGAACTCCGCCGGGCACACCAGATTGCCCACATTCTCCAGCACCACCAGATCCAGGTCGCCGGTGCCGATCTCACGGAGGCCTTGCTCCGTCATGCCCGCGTCCAGATGGCACATGCCGCCGGTGTGGAGCTGGATGGACTTCACGCCTGCTCCGGCGATCTTCTCCGCGTCCACGTCCGAGTCGATGTCCGCCTCCATGACGCCCATGCGCAGCTCGTCCTTCAGCGTCTCGATGGTGCGCAGCAGCGTGGTGGTCTTGCCGCTGCCGGGCGAGGACATCAGGTTCAGCAGAAAGGTCTTATCCCGCTTCAGATCCTCCCGCAGGCGTGCCGCCTCGCGGTCGTTATTGGCGAACACGCTCTCCTTCACTTCGATGATCTTGTATCGTTCCATTATATCGCCTCGATCTCCTTGATGTTGATCTCATCGCCCCGGAGCAGCCAGGTGTCGCCGCTGCCGCAATGGGGGCAGGTACGGCCCTGGGGCACGGTGGCGTAGTCCTGTCCGCAGCTGCCGCAGTGGGTCACCGCCGGGATGGTCTCGATGCGCAGCTTCGCGTCGGGCATCAGCTCCGTCCGCTTTACCGCCCAGTCCCAGCAGCTCTCCAGCTCGTGGGGGATGGCGCCGGACACTTCGCCCAGCTCCAGCGTGACGGAGGCCACGTTCTGCAGCCCCTGCTCCTGCCCCACCTGCTCGATGGTCTTGATGACGTGAAATACGATCCCCAGCTCGTGCATATCACTTGCTCTTTCTGGCGGCGCGCTTGATCTTGAAGTTGCGCTTGATCATATAGGGCAGGATGGCCTTCATCTTGTCCTCGCACTTATACATGGTGCTGCATTCGGGGCGCTCGCGGTGCAGGTGGATGGCGTCAAAGGCGCACTTGGTGGTGCAGATGCCGCAGCCGATGCACTTGTTGGGGTCTACGATGCTGGCTCCGCAGCCCAAGCAGCGGGCCGTCTCCTTCTTCACCTGCTCCTCGGTAAAGGCTATGCGCTCATCACGGAAGGTCTTGCGCAGGGCTTCGTTATAACCGATCTGCTGGCGGGGCGTATTATCGTAGCTGTCGATGGCGATGAGGGCGTTTTCCTTGTCCAGCTCAATGAACTGGCGGCGGTCACGGCCAATGGTCAGCGTGGCGTGCTGCACCCAGCGGTGCAGGGACACCGCGCCCTGCTTACCGGCGGCGATGGCGTCGATGGCAAACTTCTGGCCGGTATAGGCATCACCGCCCACGAAGATATCCGGCTCGGCAGTCTGATAGGTGACGGGGTCGGCCTTCACGGTACCGTTGGGGTTAAATTCCACCTTCGTACCCGTCAGCAGCGCCTTCCACTCCACCTTCTGGCCGATGCAGTACAGCACCATGTCACAGGCGGTCTCCTCGGTAACGGCGTCGTCGAACTTGGGGTCAAAGCGACCCTCGGCGTTCTTCACGGACAGGCACTTGCGGAAGCGGATACCGGCGCACTTGCCGTCCTGCTCCACGATCTCCGTCTGGCCCCATCCCGCGTGGATGGTGATGCCCTCGCGCTCGCATTCGCCGCGATCCTCCTCGCCCATGGGCATGTCCTCATAGCCCTCCAGGCAGTACAGATCCACGCTGTCCGCGCCGCAGCGCAGGGCGGTGCGGGCCACGTCGGCGCCGATGTTGCCGCCGCCGATGACCACGACTCTGCCGCTCATCTTGCTGCAAGGGCCGCTGTTCACATGGCGCATGAAGTCGATACCGGCCTGGACGCCCTGTGCCTCGCCGCCGGGGATGTTCAGCCTGCCGCCGGACTGGAGGCCCACGGCCACATAGAAGCCCTGATAGCCCTCCTCACGGAGCTGGGCGATGGTCACATCCTTGCCCACCTCCACGCCGCAGCGGAACTCCACGCCCATCTCCCGGAGGATGTCGATCTCCGCCTCCACCACGTCCTTCTCCAGGCGGAAGCTGGGGATGCCGTTCATCAGCATGCCGCCGGGGCGTTCCTCCTTTTCAAACACGGTGGGCCGATAGCCCTTCTCCGCCAGATAGAAGGCGCAGCTCATACCGGCAGGGCCCGCGCCGATGACGGCGATCTTCTCGCCGAACTCGCCGTCCACCTTGGGAATGACCTTCTCCGGCACGAAGCGGGTGGCGGCGTCCAGATCCTGCTGGGCGATGAATCGCTTCACCTCGTCGATGGCCACCGCCTGATCCACGGTACCGCGGGTGCAGGCGTCCTCGCACCGGCGGTTGCAGATGCGGCCGCACACGGCGGGGAACGGGTTCTCCCGCTTGATAAGCTGCAAGGCCTCTCGATATTTACCCTGTGCTGCCAGCTTCAGATAGCCCTGTACGGCGATGTGGGCGGGACAGGCGGTCTTGCAGGGGGCGGTGCCGGTGTCGTGGCAGTTGATCCGGTTCTTGTCCCGGTAGTCGATGGCCCACTTCTCCGGGCCCCACTTCACCTCGTCCGGCAGCTCCTGCCGGGGGTATTCGATAAAGCCGTCCTTGGTACACAGCTTCTGGCCCAGCTTCACCGCGCCGGCGGGACAGTTCTCCACGCAGCGGCCGCAGGCCACGCACTTCTCCGTCTCCACCGCCGCCACATAGGCGCTGCGGGACATGTTGGGGGTGTTGAACAGCTGGCTGGTGCGCAGGGCGTTGCACACGTTGACGTTGCAGTTGCAGATGCCGAAGATCTTCTCCTCGCCGTCGATGTTGGTGATCTGGTGGACGAAGCCGTTGTCCTCGGCCTTCTTGAAGATCTCCATCACCTCGTCATAGGTGATATACTGGCCCCGCTGGGTCTCTACGATATAGTCGGCCATGTCGCCCACGCCGATGCACCAGTTCTCCACATCGTCGCCGCAGCCCTCGCCCAGCTTGGCGCGGCTGGCGCGGCAGGAGCACATGCTCTTGGCGTACTTGCCCTCGTACTTATGCAGCCAATAGGAGATCTTCTCCAGACTGATGGCCTCGTTCTCCGTCTCGATGGCTTTCTCCACCGGGATAACGTGCATGCCGATGCCGGCACCTCCGGGAGGCACCATGGGGGTGATCTTCTCCAGGGGCAGCATGGTCATCCGCTCGAAGAAGGCCGCCACCTCGGGATGCTCGTCGATCTGGCTTCTGCGCATGTTCAGGAACTCGGCGCTGCCGGGGACGAACAGGGGCAGCACCCAGCGCTTTTCGTGGCCGGGGTTCTTGCCGTCCAGATTCTCCCAGTTATATTCCAGCAGGCCCAGCCATGACATCTCGTCCAGCAGCTTTTCCAGGGGTTCCCGCTCCATTTTGGTCAGCTTCATCATCTGGGCGATGGTCTTGGGCTTGCGGACGCCCATCTTCAGCGCCACATCCACCATCTCATCGGTCAGCATGCCGTCCAGCCCCCAGTACTCCGGGTCGTCCACGGTGGTTTTCAGGCCGATGCGGTTGGTGGTCATGGTGCCCAGCTTCAGAAGATTTTCCCGGGGCGCGCGGTCGGGACAGGGGATCTCGAAGGGTAGCTTGCTCTCATCCAGAGGGAAATTGGTGGGCTTACTGCCGTTGATATCGCGCATGATCTCTCCTCCATTGTCTTTTTGTCCCCGTTATGTGGCCTTTTCCGGTACATAACGGGCCTTAATTCGTCCATTTATCCACCAAAATAGTACCAATTTTTCCTCATAAAATCCATTGACTATTCCCACAAAGATATGCTATCCTATTATATGGTCCTGGTCGGACCAAAGGAGTGATGGTATGGAATTCCGCGAGATCGTGGCGCCCTCCCTGAAGGAGCTGTTCGTGCAGCAGCTGGAGGGCATGATCTTATCGGGCCAACTGCGGCCCGGCGACAAGCTGCCCACCGAGCGGGAGCTGGCCGACGCCATGAAGGTCAGCAAAACGGTGGTCCACGAGGGGCTGCGTGAGCTGCACCGCCTGGGCTTTCTGGACATCGTGTCCCGCAAGGGCGTGACGGTGGCGGACTATGCCCAGACCGGCAGTCTGGACACGCTGATGGCCATCATGCGCTATCACGGCGGCCTGCCGGACAAAAAGACGGCGGAAAGCATCCTGAAGCTGCGGTACTATCTGGAGGGTCCGGCCATGGAGCTGCTGGCCGCTCACCACACACCGGCGGATATGGCGGCGCTGGAGGACTTTCAGCGTCAGGCGGAGGAGGCCGCGAAGCAGGACACCGCCGCCTTTGCCGAGGCGCTGTTCCGCTATCACCGGGGCGTCACCTTCCTCAGCGGCAACACCATCACGCCGCTGCTCTTCAACGCCTTCACCCAGGTGAATCTGGAGTTCTGGCGGGAGTATGTGGAGGCCTACGGCGTAGATGCGTGCCTGGACACGCTGCGGAAATTCACGGAGCTGATCCGTGAGCGGCAGGGCACGGAGGCGGCGGCACTGCTGAAAAACGGGCTGGAACGGTTCCAGCGGGACAGGATGTGAGAAATATGATCAGAAAAGCAAAAAAAGAGGATCTCTCCCGGATCGCGGAGATCTTTGTGTTCAACAACCGCATCAACTACTTCCCCATCTTTCAGGACGCGGGGTACTCCTTCGGCGAATTGCAGGTGGTGTCGGTGATCGACCGGTATTTCAGCCGGGACGAGGTGCTGCGGGATATCTATGTGTATGACGACGGGCTGGTGAAGGGCTTTTTGCTGCTGGAGGGCACGGAGATCGGCAAGCTGTATGTGGAGCCGTGCTTCCAGAGCCAGCACATCGGGCAGGCGCTGATCCGGTTCGCCACCGACCGGGGCGCGGATCTCGTGTGGGCGCTGGAGAAGAACACCCGCGCCATCGCGTTTTATGCGCGCCACGGCTTCCGCCCCACCGGCGAAAAGAAGTTTGAAGAGGGCACCACGGAGTATCTGGTGGAGCTGCGGCGGTGACGGGTTGAAAAAGGTATATGCAAAATAAATGCGTCCCCTGTGACAGGGGACGCATTTATTTTGTTTTATCTCATTCTTCTGATGCTTTGTCCTTTTCCTCGGCCTTCTCCGCCTCGCGGGCAGCCACGATGTTGACGTACAGCTCCTCCGGCCTGTGGGGCTTCACCCACAGATTCCACACCAGCAGGAACGCCGACACCAGCACCATCGCCGCCGACAGGGCCTGGGACACCCGGATGGGCGCGCCGCCGATGGTCCAGTCGAACAGGTACAGGCTGTCGGTGCGCAGGCCCTCGATCCAGAAGCGGCCGATGCCGTACCACAGGAAGTAGAAGAGGGTATTCTCCCCGTCGAACTTCCGGTGCCTGGCGATGACAAACACCAACAGAAGCAGGCCCACCAGATTCCACAGGCTCTCGTACAGGAAGGTAGGGTGTACCTCGATCAGCTCGCCGGTTTTCAGCGTCAACTGCATGCGGCAGAAGATGGTGGTCTCGCTGCCAAAGGCCTCGCGGTTCATGAAGTTGCCCCAGCGGCCCACGATCTGGCCGATCAGCAGGCCCATCACCACCAGATCGGTCAGGGCGCAGAGCTTGAAGCCCTTGCGCTTTGCCATGATGATGGCCAGAAGCACCACCGCAATGACCGCGCCGTAGATGGCAAGACCGCCGTCCCAGATGGCGATGGCCTTGCTCCAGCTGAACTTGCCGTCCGCGTCGCGGAACAGGTCAAGATAGAAGATGACGTAGTACAGCCGGGCGCCGATGATGCCGCAGGGGATGCCCCAGAGGATGCAGTCCATCAGGTCATCCTCAGTAATGCCGTAGCGCTTCCGCTGGTGCAGGCAGAAGGCCACCGCCAGCAGCAGGCCAAAGGCAATGATAATGCCGTACCAATAGATACCGTGGCCAATGTCGATGGCCTTGGAGGACGCGGTAAACGCCCAATCACCGAACAGCCCCGGAAACCGGATGGGACTGTCGGTCATAATCATGCCGTTCGTAAAAGATCACTCCTTTGCTCCGCCGGAAACAGGCTCGATGATAGACACGGCGCAGCGCTCCTCCACCAGATTCTCCCGGATGAAGGCCAGCACGTCGTCAGCGCTGATGCTGTCGTAGATCTCCGGGAAGCGGTAGGGATCATAGTCGTGGAATTTGCCCTCGGCCATGGACACGGCGATGCCCTCGAAGCTGTTGAGGGCCTTCAGCGCCGTGCCGAAATTGGCGTTGCGCAGACGCAGGTAATAGGCGGGGTCGATGCCCTCCTTCACCAGCCGCTGGGCCTCGTCCAGCACCGCCCGCACCACGGCGTTGGGGTCGTTGCTGTCGCCGCCCAGATAGACATAGGCCGCGCCGGGCAGAATGTCGTAGCTGCACCCGAAGGAGCCGTTGATGAGGCCCTGGCTGTACAGCTGGGCGTACAGGGGGCTGGACTCGCCCGCCAGCACGTCGATGGCCAGTTCGCCCAGAGCTGTGCTGCGGGCCTGCTCCTCGCCGCCGTGCTGGGGTGGGCACTTGAAGCCCGCCAGGAAGCTGGGCATGGCGATCTCCATACGGCTGCGGGTCTCCTTCTGGCAGGGGGTCAGCGGCTCCTCCGCGCCGTAATCACGGGGGATCAGGGGCCCGCTGGTTTTGGGCAGGACCTCCTCCGCCAGGCGCAGCACCTGGTCGCTGTCCACATCGCCCACCACCACAAGGCACATGTTGGCGGGGGTATAGAAGGCCTTATGGCAGTCGTACAGGGTCTGGGCCGTGATCTGGCGGATGCTCTCCACGCTGCCGGCGATGGGGGTGCGGGCGGGGCTGTGGTGATACAGGCCCTGCATGAGCTGCTTATAGCACTGCCACTCGGGGTTATCCTCGATCATGCCGATCTCCTGGCCGATGATGCCCTGCTCCTTCTCCACCGACCCGTCGGTGAAATAGGGCACAGATACGAAGGACAGCAGGATCTTCAGATTCTCATAGAACTGCTCGGTGGAGCTGAAATAGTAGCAGGTGATGGCGTTGGAGGTGAAGGCGTTGGGCTCGGCACCGTTTTTCGCCAGCTCCTGCAGGGCGTTGCCCTCGGCGGTGTCGAACATCTTATGCTCCAGATAGTGGGCGATGCCGGCGGGGGGATCCAGCCACTGGCCGTCCAGTTGGAACTTCATGTCCATGCCGCCGTAGCGGGTGGCGAACAGGGCGTACTTCCGCTGGAAGCCCTTCTTGGGCACGACGCACACCGGCAGGCCGTTGGGCAGCGTCTCCCAGCGGGCGGTCTCGCCGATACGGGTATAGTTGGTCAGCATGCGCTCTCCTCCTTTCCCTTCAGGAAGAATACGGTGTCAAGCTGGCAGCTCTGGGCTGCCTTTTGGATGCGCTCCGGCGTCACCTGACGCAGGGCGGCCATCAGATCCTCCGGCGTATCCTCCGCACCGGTGGCCGTCTGGCCCAGATAGTAGTTCTCCAGCGCGCCCTGCGAGTCGGACAAGGAGGTCAGGGACGAACACATGGTGGCCAGCGCGCCCTGCAGCTCCCAGTCCTCCCACTGGCCCTGCTGCACCAGCTCCAGCTGGTGCAGGATCTCGTCGTGGGCCTTCTGGAAGTCCCTGCACTCGATGCCGGAGGACACGGTCATGATGCCCTTGGAGCGGGCATAGCTGGAGGAGGCGTAGTAGCAGAGGGACAGCTTTTCCCGCACGTTCAGGAAGAGCTTGGCATTGCTGGTGCCGCCGAAGATCAGGTTGGCCATGATCATGGCGGGCACGTCGTCGGTGTCGCAGCGCCAGCCCATGGACAGCTTGCCCTGGGTCACGTCCATCTCCTCGGTGAGATACCGGGGCTCCTGCGGGGCGGCCACACGGCGGACAGTCTCGCCCTCCGTCACCACGCCCCGGGGCAGCGCGGCAAAGGCGCGGCACAGCGCACCCTCCACCCGCTCGGGATTGGCGCTGCCGCAGTAGAACAGCTCCATGCGGCTGGTGGACAGCAGCTCACGGTAGTGGTTGAACAGCTTGTGGTTGTTGATCCTGGCGGCGGTCTCCTCGTCGCCAAGGCGCAGCACGCCGTAGGGCTCTCCGGCGCACATCTCCTGCATCAGCCGCACGTCGGCCCAGTCCTGCTTGTCGTTGCGGATGGCCCGGATGGCGTCGATGAGGTTCTGCTTCTCGCTGTCCACATACTCCGCCAGGAAATGGCCGTTGCGGGTGACGGGATCCAGAAACAGCTCACCCAGCAGGTCGGCCACCGGCTCCAGCAGCTTCTCCCCCGCCGGGGCGAAGGCATCGTCAATGACGGAGGCCACGAAGCCCACACACTGGCGCTCGCCCTTCTTGCGGACGGTGTAGTCGATCTGGGCGCCGTACAGGGTGTCCAGCGCGGCAGACAGGCGCTCCATATCCGGACAGCGCATGGTGCCCCGCCGCAGCACGGCGGGCAGCAGCGCGTTGGCGGAGGCGTTCTCCCGGCTCAGCGGCGTCACCAGGTGGGCGCTGAGCACGCTGGTCTTGAATTTACTGGCAGGCAGATACGTCAGAAAGACGTTCTGCATGATCTCTTTTCGATGCTCGTACACGGTAAACCTCCTGAATCAATATAACAATTCATGGTATAGTATACACCAATCCTCCCCGAAAGAAAAGAGGAAAATCCCATATCAACGATAGTTGACGGGGCTGGCCATCCGGTCTATAATGCACAGTAGAGGATCACGCCTTGAGAGGAGATGCGATACCATGACCGCAGTACAGCGCCGCAGCGCCATTTATGAACAGCTGACCCATGCTGACGCACCAATCAGCGCCACCGCGCTGGCCCAACAGTTTTCCGTCACCCGGCAGGTGGTGGTGGGCGATATCGCCCTGCTGCGGGCCGAGGGTCACAGCATCACCGCCACGCCCCGGGGGTATATGATCCCCGCCGAGACGGGCCTGCGCCGCACCATCGCCTGTCACCACAGCGGCGCGGATACCCAGCGGGAGCTGTTCGCCATGGTGGACTGCGGCTGCACGGTGCTGGACGTGATCGTGGAGCACCCGGTGTACGGGCAGCTGACCGCGCCGCTGGCCCTGTCCAGCCGGTATGATGTAGAGCAGTTCATCCGGCGGATGGCGGACTCCCACGCCCAGCCCATCAGCGCCCTGACCGGCGGCGTGCATCTGCACACCCTCTCCTGCCCCAGCGAGGCGGTGTTCGCCCACCTGAAGGCCACCCTGGCCAACATGGGCATGCTGTACGACGCCGACTGAAAAAACGCCGCTATTGACAAATCCCGCAAGTTGTTTATAATGGAGTGGACACGTGTCTTGACACCTGTCTGCTCCATTTGATTTTTCGGGATTATGAGGTACATACTATGGAAAAAGTCCGGGCATTTCTGGTGCGGAAGAACATCACCTTCTCCGCCAAGCGCTATTTCATCGACGCCATGTCCGCCATGGCGCAGGGCCTGTTCTGCACGCTGCTGGTGGGCACCATTCTGGACACCATCGGCAAGCAGTTCGGCATCGGCTTTCTGACCAACGCGTTTCTGACCATCAAGCAGGGTGACGTGGTGCTCAGCTACACCATCGGCGGGCTGTGCTCCCTGATGGTAGGCCCCGCCATGGCGGTGGCCATCGGCAACGCCCTGCAGGCACCGCCGCTGGTGCTGTTCTCCCTGATCACCGTGGGCTTTGCCACCAACGTGCTGGGCGGTGCGGGCGGCCCGCTGGCCGTGTTCTTCGTGGCCATTCTGGCCGCCGAGGTAGGCAAGGCCGTCAGCAAGGAGACCAAGATCGACATTCTGGTGACGCCTGTTGTCACCATTCTGGCGGGCATCGGCTTCGCGGCGCTGGTGGCGCGGCCTATCGGCACGGCGGCCACCTCTGTTGGTGACGCCATCAAGTGGGCCACGGAGCTTCAGCCCTTCTTCATGGGCATCCTGGTGTCCGTCATCATCGGCGTGGCGCTGACGCTGCCCATCTCCTCCGCCGCCATCTGCGCCAGCCTGAACCTGACGGGTCTTGCGGGCGGCGCCGCCGTGGCAGGCTGCTGCGCTCAGATGGTGGGCTTTGCCGTTATGAGTTTCCGTGAGAACCGCTGGGGCGGTCTGGTGGCCCAGGGCATCGGCACCAGCATGCTGCAGATGGGCAATATCGTCCGCAATATCCGCATCTGGATCCCGCCCACGCTGGCCTCCGCCGTCACCGGCCCCATCGCCACCTGCCTTTTCAAGCTGCAGATGAACGGCGCGGCGGTGTCCTCCGGCATGGGCACCTGCGGCTTCGTGGGACAGATCGGCGTATACACCGGCTGGCTCAATGACATCGCCAGCGGCGCAAAGGCCGCCATCACCGGCTTTGACTGGCTGGGCCTGATCCTGATCTCCTTCGTGCTGCCCGCCGTGCTGACGTGGCTGTTCGCCATTCCCCTGCGGAAGTGGGGCTGGATCAAGGACGGCGACCTGAAGCTGGATCTGTAAGGCAGGATAAACCATTTGACAAACAGCGGGGGATTGCCTATAATGGCGGTAGAATCAAATCCTGTCGAGTGCCCCGCCCTCCGCAAAGGGCGGCGGGGAGAATAGGAAATCGGGTGCGAATCCCGAACGGTGCCGCCGCTGTGATCGCGTGGGCATCACACAGGCGAAAGCCGGCCATCGGGTCACCGAGAAGGCGTGTGATGCCGGTGACGCGTAAGTCAGAAGACCTGCTCAACTTGTACGCTGTCCCAGTGCGCCGCATGCTGGGCAGCCAATGACGCGGAAAAACGGCCGTGGCAATGAAGCTTCATTGCCACGGCCGTTCTCTGTCTATCTCGCCATGAAAGGAGGCCCGGCACCTATGTCCGATCCCTTTTCCCGCTATCATCCGGCGGTGAATTTTCTGTTCTTTGCCCTGGTGCTGGTGTTCTCCATGGTGCTGATGCACCCGGTGTGCCTGCTGATCTCCCTGCTGGGCGCGGTGCTGTACGTGATCCAGCTCAACGGCCGCAAGGGCCTGCGGTTCAGCCTGAAGATCGCCCTGCCGGTGATGCTGCTGGCGGCTCTTGTGAACCCCGCCTTCAACCACGCGGGCGTGACGGTGCTGGCCTATCTCCCCGGCGGCAATCCCCTGACGCTGGAGAGCATCCTGTACGGCCTTGCGGCGGGGTGCATGCTGTGCGCCGTGCTGCTGTGGTTCGTGTGCTATAACCGCGTGCTCACCTCCGACAAGTTCGTCTATCTCTTTGGCCGGGTGATCCCCGCCCTGTCGCTGGTGCTCAGCATGACGCTGCGGTTCGTCCCCCGCTTCAAGCAGCAGATGGACACCGTGCGGCAGGCCCAGTTCTGCATCGGGCGGGATGTGAATACCGGCAGCGTATGGC
This sequence comes from uncultured Eubacteriales bacterium, assembly GCA_900552725.1. Classification (GTDB taxonomy): domain Bacteria; phylum Bacillota; class Clostridia; order Oscillospirales; family Oscillospiraceae; genus Vescimonas. The sequence goes on from USAT01000001.1 coordinate 44,462, forward strand.
AGCGGGCGAGGAAGGCCGTCACCATCTTCTCCATCATGGTGACCTGGGCGCTGGAGAACGCCATCGAGACCGCCGACAGCATGAAAAGCCGGGGCTACGGACTGAAGGGCCGCACCGCCTTCTCCATCTTCCGCATGGAGGAGCGGGATCGCTATGCCCTGCTGTGGCTGGGCTTCTGCGGCGTGTATCTCACCTGCGGCGCTATCGCCGAAGGATTGAAATGGCGGTACTTCCCCGCGCTGACGGGCGTGCTGGCCCAGCCCATGACCGTCAGTTTTTATCTGGTGTATCTGGCCCTGTGCCTGACGCCGGTCATTTTGGACAGAAGGGAGGCGCGGGCATGGCGCTGTTCACCGTCGAAAACCTGACATTTTCCTACCCGGAGCAGACCGTCCGCGCCATCGACGACCTGACGCTGACGGTGCCGGAGGGCGCGTTCGTGGTGCTGTGCGGCCCCTCCGGCTGCGGAAAGTCCACGCTGCTGCGGCAGTTGAAGCCCGCGCTGGCCCCTCATGGCGTCCGGTCGGGCCGCATCCTGTTCCGGGATACGCCGCTGGAGGACGTGGATGAGCGCACCCAGGCCGCCCGCATCGGCTTTGTCCAGCAGTCCCCGGAGAACCAGATCGTCACCGACAAGGTGTGGCACGAGCTGGCCTTCGGGCTGGAGAGCCTGGGGGAGGACACCCCCACCATCCGCCGCCGTGTGGCGGAGATGGCGTCGTTTTTCGGCATCGAGGGGTGGTTTTATAAGGATGTCACCGAACTGTCCGGCGGCCAGAAGCAGCTTCTGAATCTGGCCTCCGTCATGGCCATGCAGCCGGACGTACTGATCCTGGACGAGCCTACCAGCCAGCTTGACCCCATCGCTGCGTCGGACTTTCTGGCGGTACTGGGGAAGATCAACCGTGAGCTTGGCACCACCGTTCTGCTGACGGAGCACCGCTTAGAAGAAGCCTTCCCTCTGGCCACCGCCGTGGCGGTGATGGACGGCGGGCGGCTGCTGTGTACCGGAACGCCCGCTGAGGTGGGCCAGCGGCTCAAGGCCATGGGCCACCGGATGTTCCTGGCCATGCCCGCCGCCATGCGTATCTGGGCGGCGGTGGCGTCCGACGCTCCCTGCCCCGTCACCGTGCGGGAGGGCCGGGATTTCCTGCAGGAATTTGCCGCCCACAAGCCCCTGCTGCCGCTGACCGAGGAGCCAAAGCAGCCCAAGCGTCAGCCGGTGATCACCGTAGAGGGCGCGTGGTTCCGCTATGAGGAGAACAGTCCCGACGTGGTAAAGGGTCTCGACCTCCAACTGGGCCGGGGCGAGTTTCTGGCGCTGCTGGGCGGCAACGGCGCAGGCAAGAGCACCACGCTGAAGCTGCTGAGCGGGCTGAAAAAGCCCTATCGGGGCGATATCACCGTGTCCGGTACGCTGGGCATGCTGCCCCAGAATCCCCAGACCTTATTTGTGAAGAAAACCGTCCGTGAGGACCTGTTTGAGATATTCTCCGGCAGCAAGCTGCCGAAACAGCAGCAGGAGGAGCGGGTGGCCCGGATGGTACGGCTGTGCCGTCTGGACACGCTGCTGGACCGCCATCCCTACGATCTGTCCGGCGGCGAGCAGCAGCGGGCCGCGCTGGCGAAGGTGCTGCTTTTGCAGCCGGAAATTCTGCTGCTGGACGAGCCCACCAAGGGCCTTGACGCGGAGTTCAAGCAGCTCTTCGCGGAGATCCTCCGGGCGCTGCTCTCGCAGGGCGTCTCGCTGCTGATGGTGAGCCATGACGTGGAGTTCTGTGCCCGGTACGCCCACCGCTGCGCCCTGTTCTTTGACGGCGGCATCGTGACCGAGGCGTCTCCCCGGGCCTTTTTCAGCGGCAACAGCTTCTATACCACCGCCGCCAACCGCATCGCCCGGCCATTGGAGCCCCAGGCGGTGACGGCGGAGGACGTGATGACCGTCTGCGGCGGCGATGTGCCGCCCATGCCGGAGCTGCCCCAGGACGCCCCTCCCCTGCCGGAGCCGGCGGAGGAGACGCCGGACTGGAAGCCGAAAAAGCTGCCCCTGTGGCGCAAGGCACTGGCGGCGGTCAGCGGCGCGGGCGCGCTGGCCATCTTTCTGTACGCCGCCAGCATCACCGAGCTCTCCAGCTCCATCACCGCGAACGGCCTGACGACGCTGGGCGAGAAGCAGTTGGGGCTGTACGCCCTGTTCTGCGTCCTGCTGCTGGTGCTGGCGCTGGCCATCGGGCGGCGCTCCAGGCCGCCGGTGCTGGCCCAGATGCCGGTGGAAAAGCGGAAGCTGCCCCGCCGCACCGTGGCCATGGCGGTGTCCGCCCTGCTGCTGATCCCGGTGACGCTGTTCATCGGCGTGTTCTATCTCCAGCGGCAGCAGTACGCCATCGTGTCGGTGCTGGTGCTTTTCGAGTGCATGCTGCCCTTCTTCCTGGTGTTCGAGGGCCGCAGGCCCCAGGCCCGCGAGCTGGTGATCATCGCCGTACTGTGCGCCATCTCCGTGGCGGGCCGGGCCGCCTTCTTCATGCTGCCCCAGTTCAAGCCGGTGATGGCCATGACCATCATCGCCGGTGTGGCCCTGGGCGGCGAGAGCGGCTTCTTAGTGGGCGCGCTGGCCATGCTGGTATCCAACATGTTCTTCTCCCAGGGGCCGTGGACGCCGTGGCAGATGTTCTGCATGGGTATCATCGGCTTCCTGGCGGGGGTGCTGTTCCGCAAGGGATGGCTGCGCCGCACGCGGGGCAGCCTGTGCGTGTTCGGTGTGTTCAGCGCCATCGTCATCTACGGCGGCATCATGAACCCCGCGTCGGTGCTGATGTGGGCCAATACGGAGACGCTGACGTGGAAGATGGTGCTGACCTACTATGTCACCGGCTTCCCCCTGGACTGCGTCCACGCCGCCGCCACCGCCTTCTTCCTGTGGATCGCGGCAGAGCCCATGCTGGAAAAGCTGGACCGCATCAAGCTGAAATACGGACTTATGGAATAAAAAAATGCTGTGCCGGGCGGCACAGCATTTTTTATTCCCTGTTACTTGGCCAGGGCTTCCGCCCACTGGCCGTACTTCTCGATATTGGCGTCACGCTCGATGGCGTCCTTGCCGATGGTCAGGATGTAGACCTTGATCTTCGGCTCGGTGCCGGAGGGGCGCACCAGAATGGTGGTGCCGTCGGCCAGCTCATAGCGCAGCACGTTGCTGCCCTTCAGCTCCATCTCGGACACCGCGCCGGTGGCGCAGTCCACCACGCTGCCGTCGGTATAGTCCTTGCGGCGGACGACGGCCACGCCGGAGATCTCGGTAGGCGGCGTCTGGCGCAGGGCCTTCATCAGGTTGGCCATCTTCTCCAGGCCGTCCAGACCGGGCATCACCAGATTGTGGGTCTTTTCGCCGTACCAGCCGTACTTCTTGTACAGCACGTCCAGCGCGTCGTACAGGGTCATGCCCTGGGTGGCGTACCACGCGGCCATCTCCGTCAGCAGCAGCGACGCGGTGACGGCGTCCTTGTCCCGGACATAGTCGCCCAGCATGTAGCCGTAGCTCTCCTCATAGGAGAACACTACCTTGCCCTCGCCGGCGGATTCCAGTTGGTTCTTCTTCTCGGCCATAAACTTGAAGCCGGTGAAGGTATCGTAGCAGGTGACGCCGTGGGCCTCGGCCACCTTGCGGGCCATCTCGGTGGTGACGATGGTTTTCAGCATCACGGGGTTTTCCGGCAGCTTGCCGCTGCGCTTCATGGCGCCGTACAGGTAATCGCTCAGCAGCACGCCGGTCTGGTTGCCGCTGACAGGCTGGAACTTACCCTCCTTATTGCGGACCATGATGCCCACACGGTCACTGTCCGGGTCGGTGCCCACAATGAAGTCGGCCTTCACCTTGTCGGCCAGGGCGATGGCCAGATAGAAGCCCTCGGGGTTCTCCGGGTTGGGGGACACCACCGTGGGGAAGTCGCCGTCGATGACCATCTGCTCCGGCACGCAGTGCAGATGCTTGATGCCCAGACGGGTCAGCGCCTCCGGCACCAGCTTGTGGCCGCAGCCGTGGAAGGGGGTATACACCACCTGGAAGGTGTCCGCCACCTTGGCGACGGAGTCGTAGTCGTTGACCATATCCATGACGTTGGCCATGAACTTGCGGTCGGTCTCGTCGCCCATGGTCTCGATCAGCCCGGCCTTGACGGCCTTGTCGAAGTCCATCCGCTTCACGCCGGTGAAGATGTCGATCTTCTCCAGCGCCGCGGCGATGGCGGCGGCGTGATGGGGCGGCAGCTGCGCGCCGTCCTCCCAATAGACCTTATAGCCGTTGTACTCCTTGGGGTTGTGGCTGGCGGTGACGTTGATGCCCGCCTGGCAGCTGTACTCCCGCACGGCGAAGCTCAGCTCCGGCGTGGGGCGCAGGGACTCGAAGATGCGCACATGGATGCCGTTGGCGGCGCATACCTCGGCGGCGGCCCGGGCAAACTCCATGGAGTGGTGGCGGCAGTCCATGCAGATGGCCACGCCCCGCTTTTTGGCGTCCTCGCCCTCGGCGCAGATCACGTTGGCAAAGCCCTGGGTGGCCCAGCGGATGACGTACACGTTCATCTGGTGCAGACCCACCTTCATGGTGCCCCGCAGTCCGGCGGTGCCGAACTCCAGCGGGCCATAAAACCGGCTCTCGATCTCCTTCTCGTCTCCGGCGATGGACTGCAGCTCCTGCACCTCGTCCGCCGTCAGGGCGCCGCTTTGCAGCCACTTTTCGTACTCACGCATGTAATCCAGCATCGTTTTCGTCCTCCTCTACCGCTTGTGCGTTCAGAATATTTTTGGCCTCCTCCAGCATGGTCTGGGGCACATACAGCGACGCGCCGTAGCCGGAGAAGCCGTTGATGACCTTTCCCGCGCCGCCGTCTTTATCATAGTACTTGAAGCAGGGGATGCCGTAGGCCGCCAGCATGGAGATCACCATGTCGGACTCCGCCGGGGAGTCGAAAGTCTCCTTCAGCAGCACGGCCTTCACCTTTTCGCCGCTTTCCTCCAACGGCCAGTCCAGCTCTTTTTTATGGAAGCACCAGCCGGAAGCCATATCTTCCCAAAAACTCATCGTAAAACCTCCCTCGTCATTTATGATATCGCGTGCCCTCGGCGATCTGGCACGCGCGGTAGATCTGTTCCAGCAGCATCACCCGGGCCAGATGGTGGGGGAACGTCATGGGCGACATGCTCAAGCGCCAGTCGGCCTGCTTTTTCAGCGTCTCGTCCAGGCCGAAGCTGCCGCCGATCAAGAACGTCACCTTGCTCTTCCCCTCCAGGGCGAAGGCCGCCAGCTTTTTGGACAGCGCCTCGCTGGAGCAGGTCTGCCCCTCGATGCACATGGCCACCACCGCGCCGCCCTCCAGCTTCTGCCGGATGGCGTTGGCCTCAGCCGCCAGCGCCCTCTTGATCTCCGCCGGGGAGGGATCCTCCGGCAGGCGCGTCTCCGGCAGCTCTGTTACCTCGATCTTACAGTACCGGCTCAGCCGCTTGCAATATTCCGCCGCCGCGTCGGCATAGAACTTCTCCTTCAGCTTGCCCACGCACAGCACGGTGATCCGCTGCATATGTCCACCTCATAAAAGTAACGCAGCGCCCGCCGGTATCGCCGGGCAGACGCTGGGTATGTGTTTGTTGGTCAGCCGATACGGGCCTCGTCCTTCTCCGCCTCCGGTTCGTCCACCATAGAGATGTCCGCACCCACAGCCCGCAGCTTGCCCACGATGTCCTCGTAGCCGCGCTCGATATACTGCACATGGCTGATCTCGGTGGTGCCGTGGGCGGCCAGAGCCGCGATGACCAGCGCCGCGCCGGCCCGCAGGTCAGGTGCCTGCACCGGTGCGCCGGTAAAGTGATCCACGCCCTCCAGCACGGCCATCTTGCCGTCCACCTGGATGCGGGCGCCCAGGCGCTTCAGCTCATCCACATACTTGAAGCGGTTGTTCCACACGCTTTCGGTGATGAGGCTGGTGCCGTCGGCCAGCGCCAGCACGGAGGCGATCTGGGGCTGCATATCCGTGGGGAAGCCGGGATAGGGCATGGTCTTGATATTGGTGCGATGCAGACGGCCGGTGCGCCGCACCAGCATCTCATCGCCGTTCTCCTCGATCTCCACGCCCATCTCCATCAGCTTGGCGCTGATGCAGTCCATGTGCTTGGGGATCACGTTGCGGATCAGCAGCTCGCCGCCGGTGGCGGCCACGGCTGCCATATAGGTGCCCGCCTCGATCTGGTCGGGAATGATGGCATAGCTGCCGCCGTTCAGACGCTTGACGCCGCGGATCTTGATAGAGTCCGTGCCCGCGCCCTTCACGTCCGCGCCCATGGAGTTCAGGAAGTTGGCCAGATCCACGATATGGGGCTCACGGGCGGCGTTTTCGATGATGGTGGTACCCTCGGCCAGTGCCGCCGCCATCATAATGTTCATGGTAGCGCCCACGGACACCACGTCCAGATAGACGTTGGCCCCCTTCAGATGACCGTTCTTGGCCCGGGCGTTGATGTAGCCGCCCTCCACGGACACCTGCGCGCCCATGGCGGTAAAGCCCTTGATATGCTGGTCGATGGGCCGCACGCCGAAATCGCAGCCGCCGGGCATGGCCACCGTGGCCTCGCCAAAGCGGCCCAGCAGCGCGCCCAGCAGGTAATAGCTGGCCCGGATCCGCCGCGCCAGCTCATAGCTGGGGCGGGTGGAACGGATGGCGCGGCAGTCCAGCTCCACCGCGTGGCGGTTCAGGATCCGCACCTTCGCGCCCAACTCATCCAGAATAGAGAAGAACAGCGTCACATCGCTGATCTGGGGAATGTTCTCAATGCGGCATACGCCGTCCACCATCAAAGCGGCAGGAATGATGGCCACCGCCGCGTTTTTCGCGCCGCTGACCGTGACCTCACCATACAGGGGACGGCCGCCGTTAACGATATATTTATTCAAGATTTGCACCCTCTCTTACATCCGACTGATCAAAAGGCCCGTGGGCAGCGGCCGGAGTACCGTGGCCGGACGCTGTGTCCGACACTTATCATGCCCAGGGCAGAAAACTTCATACACCACATATACTATATGATGTAGAAAGATGAACGCACAGTTACAGCATTAGTATACCATAAAATTTTACAAAAGCAATATCAAGGCCGTATTTTCTCTGGCTTTTTCAAAATTTATGTCTACCTGGTCGTTTTGATACCATTTTTTACCAAAAATTCCTTTTGGCGAAAGTATGTTGTCTTTTCCCGGAGAATATGCTATACTGTCAGATTGATATAATAGGTATCGTATGGGTATTTGTTCTTTAAGGAGGTCTTTCATCATGAAGATCGTAGTTTTGTCCGGCGGCTTCTGCACCGAGCGTCATGTGGGCCTGGTCAGCGGCAGCGGCGTGTGCCGCGCTCTGCGGGAAAAGGGCCACCAGGCCATTTTTGTGGATATGTTCATGGGTCTGGAGAACTATCACGGCTCTCTGGAGGATATTTTCGACGCGCCCGACGGCCTGCTGGAAAAGGTGGCCATCGAGGAGACGGCCCCTGATCTGGAGGCGGTCCGTGCTGCGCGGCAGGACAAGAGTCCTTCCCTGCTGGGCAAGGATGTATTGAAGGTCTGCGCCATGGCCGACGCGGTGTTCCTGGCCATGCACGGCGCCAACGGCGAGGATGGCCGCATCCAGGCAACCCTTGACCTGGTGGGCGTGCCCTATACCGGCTCCGGCTATCTGGGCAGCGCCATGGCCATGGACAAGGCCGTCACCAAGCGGATGATGGACTCTCTGGGCATCCGCACCGCCCCGTGGGTGGACGTACATTATACCAAGGACGACATTCCCCGCCTGACCCGGGAGCTGATGGTGCCCTGCGCGGTGAAGATGGTCAACGGCGGCAGCTCCATCGGCATGGCCCTGCCCGACACCCGCGAGGAGCTGGAGAAAGCTCTCTACGACCTGCTGCCCTACGGCGGCCATGTGGTGGTGGAGAAGAAGATCAAGGGCCGCGAGATCCAGATCGCTGTACTGGGCGACACCTATCTGCCCGCCGTGGAGATCATCCCCAAGGGCGAATACTTCGACTATGTGTGCAAGTATCAGAAGGGCGGCGCACAGGAGATCTGCCCCGCGCCCATCTCCGACGAGGAGTGGCGTCAGGTGGGCGAGATGGCCCTGAAGCTCCATCAGGGGCTGGGTCTGGCCGTCTACTCCCGCAGCGACTTCCTGCTGGACGATGAGGGCAAGGCCTGGTGCCTGGAGATCAACACTCTGCCGGGCATGACCCCCACCAGTTTGGTACCCCAGGAGGCGGCCCAGGTGGGGCTCAGCTATGCCGACCTGTGCGAGAAGATCGTGTGGGATTCCATTGAGGCCAGAAAGGCGGAATACAGATGACCGGCTGCACCGTAAAGGAGCTGTGCGCCGCCGTGGGCGGCACGCTGCTGCAACAGAGCGGCGCGGTGGTGACCCAGGTCTCCACCGACAGCCGCAGCATCCCCAACCGGGCGCTGTTCGTCCCGCTGGTGGGCGAACGGTTCGACGGCCACGACTATCTGGACGCGGCGCTGGAGCGCGGCGCGGCAGGCTGCCTGACGGCCAGAAAGCCCGCCTCCCTGCTGCCGGATAAATTCTACATTCAGGTGTCCGACACGCTGGAAGCGCTGAAGACCCTGGCGGCGTGGTATCGGGCGAAGTTCGCTGTCCCCATGGTGCAGGTCACCGGCAGCGCCGGAAAGACCACCACCAAGGAGATGATCGCCGCCGTTCTGAGCCAGCGTTTTTCCACGCTGAAGACCCAGGCCAACTTCAACAACGCCATCGGCACGCCGCTGACGCTGCTGAATCTCAGCCCGGAGCATCAGGCCGCCGTCATTGAGACCGGCATGAACCACTTCGGCGAGATCCGCTATCTGGGCGAGATGGTACGGCCCACCGTGGCCGTTATCACCAACGTGGGCGACGCCCATATTGAAAACCTGGGCGGCACCCGGCAGGGCATCCTGCAGGCCAAGTGCGAGATCTTCGAGAATCTGCAGCCGGGCGGCCTTGCCGTGCTGAACGGCGACGACGAGCTGCTGTCCGGTCTGACGCTGCCCTTTGAGACGGTGCTGTGCGGCCGGCATGAGCGCTGCGGCGTCCGGGTCACCAATGTGGCCGAGCACGGCATTGAGGGCGTCACCTGCACCGTCACCACAAAGCGGGAGGTGTACGAGGTAGCCATCCCCTCCCCCGGCGCGTACATGATCTATCCCGCCGCCATGGCCATCGCCATCGGCGAGTATCTGGGCCTGACCAAGGCGGAGCTGCTGTCCGGCATCGCCGCCTACCGTCCCGTGGGCAGCCGCATGCACCTGGTGCGCTGCGGCGGCGGCCGCATCATCATCGACGACTGCTATAACGCCAACCCCCAGGCCATGGCGGAGGCATTGCGTATCCTGGCCCAGACGGAGCATCCCCGCCGCATGGCGGTGCTGGGCGACATGGGCGAGCTGGGCGACCTGACGGAGCAGGCCCACCGGGATATGGGTGCGCTGACCCGCACCCTGGGACTGGATACCGTGGTGGCCGTCGGCCCCAAGGCCAAGGCGATTCAGGACGCCAACCCCGACGTCCTGTGGTTCCCCACGGTGGCCGAAGCCCTGCCCGCCATCCGGGCGGCGTTCACCGCCGGAACGGCGGTGCTGGTGAAGGCGTCTCACGCCATGCATTTCACCGATATTGTAAAGGATCTGGAATCGACAGAGTAAATTTTTATGGTAGACATTTCTGTGAAGGACGTTGTCAAGTCCTTCGACCTGGAAAAGAAAATACTGGACGGCATCACCTTTCAGGTGGACACCGGCGAACGGGTGGGCCTGCTGGGCAAGAACGGCGCGGGCAAGACCACGCTGTTCCGCCTGCTGACCGGCAAACTGGAGCCGGACAGCGGCCAGATCGTCATCGCCGCCGGGCGGCGGATCGGGCTCATCTCCCAGATCCCCGTCTATCCCGCCGGATACACGGTGGAGGACGTGCTGGACTCCGCCTTCGAGCGGATGCAGGCCCTGAAGGCCGAAATGGACGAGCTGACCGACCGGATGGCAAAGGGCGAGAGCGACAGCGCCATGCTGCGGCGGTACGATCACCTGACCGCCAGCTTCGAGGCGCTGGGCGGCTACGACACCGCCACCGCCAAGAACAAGGTGGCCAACGGCCTGTCCATCGACGGCGACATGCGCCAGAAGCTCTTTGACCAGCTCTCCGGCGGCGAAAAGACCCGCGTGAATCTGGGACGGCTGATCCTGGAGGACACGGACATTCTGCTGCTGGACGAGCCCACCAACCATCTGGACTTACAGGCCACGGAATGGCTGGAGGAGTATCTCCGCAAGTTCCGCGGCACGGTGGTGGCCATCAGCCATGACCGGTACTTCCTGGACCGCACCGTGTCCCGCGTCATCGAGGTGCTGGACGGCAAAGCGGAGTTTTACAGCGGCAATTACAGCTTCTACGCCGTGGAAAAGGAGCGCCGCTATCAGGAGCGGATGAAGCAGTATCTGAAGGAACAGGCCAAGATCCAGCAACTGGAAAAGGCCGCCGAGCAGATGCACCTGTGGGCCTTCATGGGCAACGACGCCCTTCATAAGCGGGCCTTCAGCATGGAAAAGCGCATCGAGCGCATGTGCACCACCGCCAAACCCACCAAGGCCAAAAAGATGGACGCCCGGTTCGCCAGCCGGGAGTTTAAGGGCGACGAGGTGCTGCAGTTCCGGGGCGTGACGAAGTCCTTCGACGAAAGGACGCTGTTCTCCGATGTATACCTGCGGGTGGAGGGCGGCGAGCGCATCGCCCTCATCGGCGAGAACGGCACCGGCAAGACCACGCTCCTCAACATGCTGACGGGGCGTGAGAGCTGCGACGGCGGCTCCATTCGCTTAGGCCCGTCGGTGAAGTGGGCCTATCTGGAGCAGGTCATCCACTTTGACCACCCGGAGCGGAATCTGGTGGACACCATGCTGTACGCCAAGAAGAACATCACGCCCCAGAGCGCCCGGAACCGGCTGGCAGCCTATCAGTTCCAGGGGGAGGACGTGTTCAAATCCGTCAGCGTCCTGTCCGGCGGTGAGCTGAGCCGCCTCCGGCTGTGCATGCTGATGGACGAGGAGATCAACTTCCTGATCCTGGACGAGCCCACCAACCATCTGGACATCGCCAGCCGGGAGTGGATCGAGGAGGCGGTGGAGGCCTTTGACGGCACGCTGCTGTTCGTCAGCCACGACCGCTATTTCATCAACCGCTTCGCCACCCGCATCTGGGAGCTGGCGGACGGCACCATCACCGACTATCCCATGGGCTTTGCCCAGTACCGCGCCATGAAGGCGGCGGAGCCGAAGCCAGAACCGGCGGCCCCGGTAAAGAAGGGCGACACCCGCCCGACCCGCGGCACTCGCAGCCAGCAGGCGGCCCGGCGGCAGCTCACCATTTGCGAGACCGGCATCGCCCGGCTGGAAAAGGAGCTGGCGGCGCTGGACGAGGCCATGGCCGCCAACGCCTGCGACGCGGGCAGGCTGAACGAACTATTCACGCAGAAGCAGGAGACCGAGGCCCGGCTGGAACAGGAAATGGCCCGCTGGGAGGAGCTGTCCCTGGCATTGGAGGAATCTTGACTATGAGCGACGTACTGTGTATCTATTACTCATTCAGCGGCAACACCCGCCGCGCCATGAAGGAGATCGCCGACGCGGTGGGCGCGGAGATCGTGGCCATCGACGACGGCGCCGACCGCAACGGCTGGCGGGGACGGCTGCACGCGGGAATGGACGCCATGCGCCGCACCACCGCGCCGCTGAAGCCCTTCACCACGGAGCGGAATATCGAGGACTATAAGCTGGTGATCGTGGGCACCCCCGTGTGGGGCGGCCGCTGCTCCAGCCCCATCCGCGGCCTTCTGAAGCGCCGCGGCCTGGAGATGTCCCGCGTGGCCTATGTGCTGACCCGCAGCAGTAACCGCCGCAGCGTCAGCGTCTATGACCAGATGGATCTCTATACCGCCGAAAAGCACATTCTGGAGGTCTCTCTCCAGCCCGGCAGCGTGGGCTATACCTTCTGGCGGGACAAGTTCATCTCCGACGTGCAGCAGTATCTGGAGAGCGGCCATGTTGGATAAGCTGGAAAAGATCGCCCAGCGTCTGGCCCAGGTGGAGCGCCAGCTCTCCGACCCGGCGGTGTACAGCGACCGGGCGGCCATGACGAAGCTGAGCCGCGAACAGAAGGAGCTGACGCCGGTGGTGGAGGCATACCGGGCCTACGCCCGGGCGGAGGCCGATATGGCCGCCGCCACGGAAATGCTGTCCGACCCCGAGCTGAAGGAGCTGGGCCAGGAGGAGCTGGCCGCCGCCAAGGCGGAGCGGGAGCGGCTGGAGGATGAATTGAAGCGCCTGCTGCTGCCCCGTGACCCCAACGACGACAAGGACGTGGTGCTGGAAATCCGGGCCGGCATCGGCGGCGAGGAGGGCGCGCTGTTTGCCGCCGACCTGCTGCGGATGTACTCCATGTATGCCGAGCGCCGGGGCTTCACCCTGGACGTGGTGTCCCTCAACGAGACGGAGCTGGGTGGCGTCAAGGAGGCCGTGGCCACCGTGGAGGGGGCGGGCGCCTACTCCCGGCTGAAGTTCGAGGCGGGCACCCACCGGGTGCAGCGCGTGCCGGAGACCGAGTCCTCCGGCCGTATCCAGACCTCCGCCGCCACCGTGGCCGTCATGCCCGAGGCGGAGGAGGTGGAGTTCTCCATCGACCCCAAGGATCTGCAAATCGACACCTACCGCTCCAGCGGCGCAGGCGGCCAGCACGTCAACAAGACCGAGTCCGCCATCCGCATCACCCACCTACCCACCGGCACGGTGGTGGAGTGCCAGGACGAGCGCAGCCAGCACAAGAACCGCGACCGGGCCATGAAGATCCTGCGCTCCCGCCTGTACGAGGCGGAGCAGGAGCGGCAGAACGCCGCCATCGCCAAGGAGCGGAAGTCTCAGGTGGGCACCGGTGACCGCAGCGGCAAGATCCGCACCTATAATTTCCCCCAGAACCGGGTCACCGACCACCGGCTCACGGGTGACAGCAAGAATTTCAACATCGCCGCCATCATGAACGGCGATCTGGATCCCCTGATTGACGCACTGACCCTGAATCAGCAAGCACAGCGCCTGCAGGAGGGCGCGGAATAAAGAAAGGAGCACATCATCATGTTAGCACCTATGAAAATGCACTATGACAAGTCCGGCCCCACCCTGGTCAAGGCTATGAAAAAGCGGCAGTTTGACGCCTACTATTGCTCCACCGCCGAGGAGGCCGTGGAAAAGGTGCTGGAGCTGATCCCCGCCGGCAACGTGGTGAGCTGGGGCGGCGTGGCCACCGTGGACGAGCTGGGCATCAAGGATCGCCTGCGCCAGCGCAATCAGCCTGTTATCGACCGCGACACCGCCAAGACCCCCGACGAGCGCATGGACATGCTGCGCCAGGCTCTGACCTGCGACACCTTCCTCATGAGCAGCAACGCCATCTCCGAGGATGGCCAGCTGGTGAACATCGACGGCATGGGCAACCGTGTGGCCGCCCTGTGCTTCGGCCCCCGGCAGGTCATCGTGGTGGCCGGCATGAACAAGGTGGCCGGTGATCTCAATAGCGCCATGGCCCGCGCCCGCCACATCGCCGCCCCCGCCAACGTCCAGCGCTTCGATGTCAAGACCCCCTGCGCCGTCACCGGCCAGTGCGGCAACTGCACCAGCCCCGACTGCTGCTGCGCCCAGATCGTCACCACCCGGTTCTCCAAGATCCCCGGCCGCATCAAGGTGGTGCTGGTGGGCGAAACGCTGGGCCTTTAACTCTCTAAAAGAGGGGATAAATCCCCCCTTTTGATTCCCCCTCACCCAGTTGACCTCGGTCACTGGGTGTCGCCGCCCAAGGCGGCTGAGTCTTTGGATTTTTCTGACGCACATGTCGTCAGAAAAATAAATTGAAATCACTCCTCTCGATTACGATGGAAAGAAGAATCACCTTGCAAACACAGATTTTCCACCCTGAAAAGGACAAAAACGCCATCGCCGAAGCCGCCGCCATATTGCGGCGGGGCGGCCTGCTGGGCATCCCCACCGAGACGGTGTACGGTCTCGGCGCCAACGCGCTGGACGAGGACGCCGTGCTGCATATTTTCGAGGCAAAGGGCCGTCCCCAGGACAACCCGCTGATCCTCCATGTCCCCGGCGCCGACTGGCTGGAGCGGTACTGCCGGGATATCCCGCCGGTGGCCTATACCCTGGCGGAGCGGTTCTGGCCGGGGCCTCTTACCATGATCCTGCCCCGCCGGGACAACGTGCCCCTGCGCACCACCGGCGGCCTGGACACGGTGGGCGTCCGCTGCCCCGATCATCCCATGACCCTGGCCATCATTCGCGCGTCCGGCGTCCCCGTGGCCGCACCCAGCGGCAACACCTCGGGGCGGCCCAGCCCCACCACCGCCCAGCACATGCTGGAGGATATGGACGGCAAGATCGACGGTATCGTGGACGGCGGCCCCTGCGCCGTGGGCGTAGAGAGCACCATCATCGACCTGACGGTGACGCCGCCCCGTCTCCTCCGTCCCGGCGGGCTGCCGCTGGAAGCACTGGAGGACGTACTGGGCGAGGTGGCCGTGGATAAGGCGGTGCGGCAGAAGCTGGCGGACGGCGAAAAGGCCAAGGCCCCCGGCATGAAATACCGCCACTACGCCCCCAAGGCCCCGGTCACCGTCATTACCGGGACACCCGGCGCTTCCGCCGCGTACATCGCCGCCCATCTGACAGCGGGCAGCGGCGTCATCTGCTTTGATGAATACGCCCCGCTGTTTGAAGGACATATCATCCACCGTCTCGGCCCTGCCGCCGATAAGCTGGCCCAGGCCCGGCATGTATTCGACGCCCTGCGCACCTTCGACGATACGAAGGTGCCGGAGATCTTTGCCCAGTGCCCCGACGAGAGCGGCCTGGGTCTGGCCGTCAGCAACCGGCTGAAAAAGGCGGCGGGCTTTCATGTGATCGAAGCGCCCCGCCCGCTGGTGGTGGGCATCACCGGCCCCACCGGCGCAGGCAAGACCAGCGCCCTGCGGGCGCTGGAGCAGTTGGGCGGCTGCGTGCTGGACTGTGACGCCATCTATCACGAGATGCTGCGCACCGACGGCGGCCTGCGCCGCGCCATCACCGCCGCCTTTGGCGATGTGTTCACCCCTGACGGCCAGCTTGACCGGCAGAAGCTGGGCACCCTGGTGTTCGGCGACGCGGCACAGCTGGACCGGCTCAACGCCATCATCTATGACCAGCTCCCCCGTGAGCTGGCGCGTCGGATGGCCCTCTCCCCCGCCCCCATCATGGGCATCGATGCCATCAATCTGGTGGAGTCCGGCCTCTCGCAGCTCTGCGACCGGACGCTGGCGGTCATCGCTCCGGCGGAGGATCGCGTCCGCCGCATCATGGCCCGCGACGGCATCACCGAGGAATACGCCCGGCTGCGGGTGGCCGCCCAGAAGGACGATGCTTTCTACCGCACCCACTGCACCGACGTGCTGGTGAACACCGCCGCAGCGCCGGAGGCTTTTCAGGCCGAAGCACTGGCCTTTTTCCGGGAAATCGCCCGAAAATAGCGGGTTTTCCCCCAAACGCAACCGCTGGTTGACAGATCTCCAAGCCCGCTTTCTGGTATGCAAACGCAAGATCAGGTATGCTATCCACAACAAAAGCGCCTCGGCGCGTATCAATTTTTCAGGAGGATCCCATTATGATCTTAGCGGACAAAATCATGGCATTGCGGAAGAAGGCCGGCTGGTCCCAGGAGGAGCTGGCCGCCCGGCTGAACATCAGCCGCCAGTCGGTCTCCAAGTGGGAGGGCGCACAGTCCATCCCCGATATGGATAAGGTGGTGCAGATGAGCCGCCTGTTTGGTGTCACCACCGACTTCCTGCTGAAGGACGAGCTGGAGATCGAGGAGCATACCCAGAGCGAACCCATGGACGAGCCGCCCCTGCGGCGGGTCACCATGGAGGAGGCCTCCGCCTATCTGGCGCTGCGCCGTGCCGCCGCGCCGAAGATGGCACTGGCCACCTTCCTGTGCATCATCTCCCCCGTGGCGCTGCTGATACTGGCCGCCATGAGCGAGGTGTCCCGCTTCGGCATCTCCGAAAATGCCGCGTCCGGCATCGGCCTGTGCGGGCTGCTGGTGCTGGTGGCCATCGGCGTGGCGCTGTTCCTCACCTGCTCGGCCAGGGTACGGGACTTCGCCTTTCTGGAGGAAGAACCCTTCGAGACGGAGTACGGCGTCAGCGGCATGGTGAAGGAGCGCATGCAGGACTTCGCCAACACCTACTCCCGGCTGAATATCACCGGCACGGTGCTGTGCATCCTGTCGGCGGTGCCGCTATTCGTCTCCATGTGCATAGAGACCGCCGACGTCGTCTATGTGGCGGCGGTGTGCCTGCTGCTGATCATCGCCGGTATCGGCTGCGTGGCCTTCACCTATGGCGGCACCATCCACGCCTCCATGGAGCGGCTGCTGGAGGAGGGCGGCTATACCCGCCAGCAGAAATCCCGCCGCGGCGTCAAGGGCGCGATCAGCACCATCTACTGGCTGCTGGTGACGGCTATCTTCATGTGGTACACCTTCGGCCCCTCCGGCAACGGCCAGGCGCGGTACAGTTGGTTCATCTGGGCCATCGCCGGTGTGCTGTACGCCGCGGTGATGCTGGTGGTGAACCTGATCCAGCGCTCCCGTGAGCATTGACCCATCTTCTCATAAGGCGTCCGGCCCGACCGGACGCCTTATGCTTTTTCAGAAAATCCGCCATTTTTTGAAAAAAGGTCTTGCAAAACGGAACGGAATCGGTTATAATATTTCCGTTCTAAAAAATATGCACCTTTAGCTCAGTTGGTAGAGCACCTGACTCTTAATCAGGGTGTCCAG
>USAT01000002.1 GCA_900552725.1 uncultured Eubacteriales bacterium
GCCGTCGCCTGCCATAAGGGCCGTCATCTCCTCGATGCGCTCCAGCGGGAAGGGAGGCTCACACAGGGGCTTCATGGCGATGGACATGAGCTTCATGGGGTTATCGTCCGCCGCCACCCGGTTGGAGCTGAGCGCGCCGCAGCGTTTGCAGCGGTGGATGATGGCCCACTCGCCGCCCTTTCGCACCCAGACCGAGATGGGCTCCATGATGCCGCCGCAGTCGCTTTCACGGTCGCCCGGCTCGATGTCTACATGGAGGCTGCTGAGGCAGTTAGGGCAGTGGTTGCGGTGGTCGCTTCCTGCGTTTTCCGGCGTGCAGAGTCTGCCGCAGACCTTACAGGTGAAGGCGTCATGGCAGGCATGGGTCTTATAGTAGCCTTTTTCAAAGGTTTTGCGTTTGTTTTCGCGGTTCATTTTTACTCCTCCTGAAGATATGTGTCTGATCTTCCGGGAGGAATGGCGTGTGAAATAGATTTGCCAGACCTCCCGGTCAGGCCACACGCTCCAGTGACATGGTGCTCAGTTTCAAAAATTTCTCCTTACGTTTCTATGATATTTTCAGCGGTGTCAAGATGACACACTTTACTGACAAAATGATAGGTGTTCCGGGCTGCTTCAAGCTTCCGCCGCGTCGCCGCAGAACAGGTGAAGTCCCAGCGCCGCGTTGAAGCCCGTGGCGGCGAACACGCTGAAGCGCTCCACCACGCCGAAGTATGCGGCAGGCACCAGCTTCATGCCCACCGCACCCACCAGCATCATGCCGAGAGCGATAGCGGCGCAGATACCGTAGGAGCGGCAGCGGCGATCCCGCACGCCTGCGGCGATGATGAGCGACAGCGACACGATGGACAGCAGCACCACCGCGGCGGTCACTACCATGTGCATCACATCCTGGAACGCCCCGGCATAGCCGCTGTCCGAGAGGGGGAACATGCGGTAGCCGATGGCGGAGATCCACTCCATGACGGCGAAGAGATAGATGCCGGTGCGCAGGAGCCGGGTCTTCCGCCCCTGGATGCCGATGCAGACCACCGTGGCGCAGACCACCTCGCAGGCGTTATACAGGGCGCTGAGCTGGTTCCACAGCGCCAGGGACGGCGCGTTGGCGGCGCTCAGGTCGCTGACGGCCTGCGCCATCCAGTTGTAACCGGGATAGGCCAGCGGCGCAAATACCACCGCCGCCGTATACGATAGAAAGCTGACGATACCCAGTAGGCCCAGCTTCTGCACCAGAGTTTTCTTCATACAGGTTCCTTCTTTGATCAGATCGTTCCGCCGCTGGCGTTTTCGTGAAAAAGGCGGAAAAAGAGCCGGACATGGGATTCCAGCCTCATGAGACATTCCGCCTCCTTTTCCGGCTGGCGGTCGCAGATGCCCAGCAGCGTGATGACAGGCGCGATATACATCATGGCCATGGTATCGGGATCCTCGGCGCGCAGCTCGCCGGAGGCGATCAGACTGCGGAAGATCCCGGCGTGATAGGCCACCATCCGCTCCACATACCGCCGGGAGTACAGCGCGGACAGCTCCGGCGAGCGGAACTGCTCGATGGTCATCATCCGGCGGAAGTGGCTGACAGTCTCATTGTGGAGGGAGTACTCGAATATCTGCCGCACCTTTTCAAACAGTGCGTCCTCGGTGATCTCCGTGAATACCGGGATATCCTGGGCTACGTTCTGCACATGGATGTCGATCCGGTCGGTGTCCCGCTGGTATTGAAGGGCGGTCTCCTCCACGATGGCGTCGAAGATCGCCTGCTTGCCGGGAAAGTGGTTGTAAAGGGAAGGTGCTTTAATACCGACGGATTTGGCGATCTCACCTACGCTGACGGCATTATATCCCCTGGTGGAGAACAGCTCCAGCGCCTTTTCTATGATCCTTTTTCTGGTGTCCTCCTGCTTCATGACGCCTCCAAGACTAACTAACGTTTGTTAGCTACATTATAGCAATGTTTTTGCGCTTGTCAAGAGCCGGGCGCGAAAAAATGTTTTCATCTGGAAGGTGGTATGATAAAATTGGGGAGAGTGAGAGCAACAGCAACTTTTGAGAAGAAGGAGCGTTTGACAATGGATCAGATCAAGAAGAATTTTGGCTTTGGCTTTATGCGTCTGCCCATGCAGGACAAAGAGGTGGACATTGAACAGACCAGCCGCATGGTGGACGCGTTTCTGGAGGCGGGCTTCAACTACTTCGACACCGCCCGCGGCTATCTGGACGGGAAGAGCGAGAAGGCGCTGAAGCCCTGTCTGACCAGCCGCTATCCCCGTGACCGGTACATCCTGACCGACAAGCTGACCAACTTCTATTTCAAGAAGGAGGAGGACATCCGCCCCCTCTTTGAAAGCCAGTTGGAGGCCTGCGGTGTGGACTACTTCAACTTCTACCTGATGCACGCCCAGAGCGCGGAGATCTTCAAGCACTTCAAGAGCTGCCGGGCCTATGAGACGGCCTTTACCCTGAAGGAGGAGGGAAAGGTGCGCCATGTGGGAATCTCCTTCCACGACCGCGCAGAGGTGCTGGAGCAGATCCTGACGGAGTATCCCCAGATCGAGGTGGTGCAGCTCCAGTTCAACTATCTGGACTATGACGATCCCGCGGTGCAGAGCCGCAAGTGCTATGAGGTATGCCGGAAGTACAATAAGCCGGTGATCGTGATGGAGCCGGTAAAGGGCGGCAATCTGGCCCGGCTGCCGGAGGCGGCCAAGGCCGTGCTGGACGAGCTCCGGGGCGGCAGTCCCGCCAGCTACGCCATCCGCTTTGCGGCGGGCTTTCCCGGCATCATGATGGTGCTCTCTGGCATGAGCGACATGCAGCAGATGCGGGATAATATCAGCTTTATGCAGGACTTCCAGCCGCTGAACGAGCGGGAACTGGCCGCGGTGGGGAAGGTGCAGGAGATCTTCCGGGGCATGAACCTGATCCCCTGTACCGCGTGCCGGTACTGCGTGGCCGGGTGCCCGGCCTACATCTCCATCCCGGATCTGTTCGCCACCATGAACACCAAGCAGCTCTATCACGACTGGAACGCCGACTATTACTACCACGAGGTACACGCACGCTCCGGACACAAGGCGTCCGACTGCGTGAAGTGCGGCCGGTGCGAGGAGGCATGTCCCCAGCATCTGCCCATCCGCCAGCTCTTGATGGACGTGGCGGAGGAGTTCGAGAAGAAGCCGGAGGTGTAACACATATAAAAAATATCCGCATGCCATACGACATGCGGATATTTTCGGGGCAAAATACTTACGCCAGTACCAGACGAACCGGGAAGGAGCAAACGGCGGTGGCGGTGTCGCGGTGGGCGTCGCTGTCCATGGCGGCCAGCGCGGCCTTGACGGCGCTCCAGCAGAACACCAGGCCGAACAGCAGCGGCACACATACAGCACCGGCGTGGGCGATACCGCTCAGCGAAAAGGCGGATGCCGCCACCAGCATGAGGGAAACCACGGCGATCGTCAGGTAAGCACGGATGTTTTTCATGGCAGATTCCTCCTTGAAAATTTGAATTTTGGGTCTTGTGCTTTATGTGAGTATATAGTAGAATATTTAACAAGAAAAGTGAAGCGATAAAACATAACGACTGATATCAGAGATACTGATAATATAAAAGGAGGCGCATCTATGGAGACAGCCCGGTGCAGAGCGTTTTTGGCGGCGGCGGAGACAGGGAGCTTTTCAAAGGCGGCGGAGGCACTCAGCTATACGCCCTCCGGCGTGAACCAGCTGGTGACGGCGCTGGAGAAGGAGCTGGGCTTTCCGGTGTTCCGGCGCAACACGAAGGGCGTAACGCTGACGGAAAACGGTGAACTCTTGCTGCCCACCGTGCGGGAATTCCTGCGGCAGGAGGACCGGATCTTCGAGCTGTCGGCGGAGATGAACGGACTGCTGATCGGCAGCGTCACCATTGCCGCTTATTCCAGCATCGCCACCCACTGGCTGCCCGTGGTGATCAGCGCTTTCCAGCGGGACTATCCCCAGATCCGCATCAAGCTGATGGAGGGCATCTGGCAGGAGGTGTCCAAATGGCTGGATGACCGGGCTGCCGATATCGGCTTTCTCAGCTATCAGGAGGGGATGCCCTATGAGTTCATCCCCCTGGCGGAGGATCCCATGCTGGCGGTGCTGCCCCGGGATCACCCCCTGGCCAACGCGGAATGTTATCCGCTGGAGAACTGTAAATACGACCGCTTCATCATGCCCGCCCTGGGCTGTGACGACGACATAGAGGCGCTGTTCACCCAGAACGGCATCGAGCCCAATGTGCAGTTCACCACGCTGGAGAGCTTCTCGGTCATGTCCATGGTGGAGCAGGGACTGGGTATGAGCATCATGAACCAGCTCATTACGGAGAAGCGCATCTGTGATATCGCCATGCTGCCCTTGGATCCGCCCTCGTACTGCACGCTGGGTGTGGCCATGAACTCCAAGGCCGATGTGTCCCCGGCGGTGAAGATGTTCCTGAAATACGCCGTCAGGATGCTGACGCGCATTGAGAAAAAATAAGCGGACAGGGGGGCGGCAGACGTGTGGAAGCGGCAAACGAGATCATCCAGAGGGGAAGGGCGGCAGAGGCCGTCCCCAAAGGCGCTGCTGCAAAAGCTGCTGGCGGTGCCCCTGGGCCGCTGTCTGCCGGAGATCGCCCTGTGCCTGCTGCTGTGCTGCGTGGCGACCGGGTACATCGTCCTGCGGGTGGAGCAGAAGGAGCAGTATCACCGGGATACCTTTGAGGTCTATCTGCAGGAGCACGGCCAACAGGCGGTAACTGCCCAGACAGCGCCGCCGCAGTCGGAACCGGCGCAGGCCGCGCAGGAGGAGGTCACCGCATCGGTGGAGCCCTCCGATGCCGTGCATATATACGCCGCGCCCAGCGGCAAGCGCTACCACTATGATGCCGCCTGCGCCGGAAAAAACGGGCAGGAGATCACCTGGGCGGAGGCCCAGCAGCGGGGCCTGACGCCCTGCAAGAAATGTGTCACATAAAGAAAAGGACGGCCTAGCCGTCCTTTTTCTTATGGCAGAGGTCATCCCCGCCGCGCCCGGTAGACCCGGACGGAGATGACGTAGGAGAGGAGAAGCGCGATCACAGCGGCGGCCAGCAGGAGCAGCGGCACGGTGGTGACCATAGCGGTTTCGATACCGTTGACCGCATCCGCCAGCTTGCCGGCGTAATTGACGCCCGCCACAACGAATACACAGGTCAGCAGAATGTAGATCAGGCGGCCCTTTTCCACGCCGAAATGGAACATAAAGGGCAGGTCGATGGCCATTAGGATCAGGGAGAGACACGCCGTGATCAGCAGCGACATGGTCTCCTCGCTTACGATGGGTGTGGAATGGACGAACAGCCGGGACAGCATGGACAACACCAGCACCGGCAGCACCAGCGTCAGACCCAGCACATACTTGCTGCCCACGATGGCCTTGGCGGTATAGGGCATCATGGCCGCCAGCTCATCCCATTTGGCCCGCTCGTCATAGGCCAGGGCCGTGACGGGCAGCATGGCGGCGTAAAACAGCGCGAACGCCGCCATATATGTGCCGGGGATGCAGGCGAACACCACCACGATGGCCAGCATGACCTTCATCTGCTTCAAAAGGGTTTTCCAGTCTTTGATCAGTAAGCCTTTCATTTCCGCGTGCCTCCCTTCGCCAGAAACAGGATGATATCCTCCAGGTTGGTGTGCTCCAGCGGCAGATCATGGGGCACCATGTCCCGCCGCACCAGCGCCCGAACGCCGTAGGGATCGTTTTCCACGCCCACGACGCTGTCCTCCGGCAGGTCGGCCAGCCGCTGGTGGGACAGCCGCGCCAGAGCGTACTCCTCCAGCAGGCGGTCCTTTTCCTCACACAGCACCAGCTTTCCCTTATGCAGGAAGGCGATGTAGTCGCAGATCTTCTCCTGATCGCTGACAATGTGGGAGGACAGCAGGATGGAGCGATCCTCCTGCCGGGTGTACTCGTTGAAGATGTCCAGGATCTCGTCCCGCACCATGGGATCAAGACCGCTGGTGGCCTCGTCCAGGATCAGCAGCTTTGCCTGATGGGACAGTGCCACGGCGATGGCCAGCTTCATCTTCATGCCGCGGGAGAAGTCCTTGAAGGCTTTGTCCCGGGGCAGGCCGAAGCGCTGTAAATAGCCTTCATAGGTATCCGGTTCCCAGTGGCAGTAGGTATTTGCCATGATATGGCCCACGTCGTTGGCGTTCAGCACCTCGGGGAAATAGGCCTCGTCCAGCACCACGCCGATGTCCTCTTTAACCTCGTTAAAAGCGGCGCTCCGGTTATCCGTACCCAGCACCGACACCGTGCCGCCGTCCCTGCGGGCGGCGTTCATAATGAGCTTGATGGTGGTGCTTTTGCCTGCACCATTTTCACCCACCAGTCCCATGATGCTGCCGGAGGGCAGCGTCAGGTCAAGGCCGTCCAGCCGGAAGCCGGGGTACTCCTTCATCAGTCCTTTTATCTCGATGGCGTTCAACATTCCTCATCCTTTCCTTTCATGTCCCACATGAGCCGCAGCATCTCCACGGCTTCCTCTTCTGTCAGCGAACAGCCCGCCGCCAGATCGACGATCGCGTTCATGTGATCCTCGATCTGCTTCAGATGGGCTTCCCGCACCAGCTCCAGATTCTTCTCCGCCACATAGCAGCCCTTGCCGGGCACCCGGTCGATAAAGCCGTCCCGTTCCAGCTCGTCATAGGCCCGCGTGGTGGTGATGACGCTGATGCGCAGATCCTTGGCCAGCGCCCGGATGGAGGGCAGGGCATCCCCCGGCGACAGCTCGCCGGAGAGGATCGCGTTCTTGATCTGGGTGCAGATCTGCTCGTAGATGGGTTTTCCGCTGGCGTTGCTGATGATCAGATCCATACGGTCACCTCCGTCACAACTGTATATGTTCGATATATACAGTATATGCACATGAAGGAGATTTGTCAACCCCCGAGGACAAAAAAAGTTCCCCGGACAAATTGTCCGGGGAACGGGGGAGATGTAGTTTTCTCAGAACACGCGGCGGGCCGTCAGATAACGGCTGGCATAATAGCTCTCGCTGAGGCTGGAGATGATAACGCCGCGGCTGGTGGAGGCGTGGATGAACTGGCCTCCGCCGATGTAAATGCCCACATGACTGGCGGCGCTGCTGGTGTTGTAGGTGCCGAAGAAGAACACCAGATCGCCGGGCTGCAGCTCACTCTGGGACACGGTGTAGCCGTTGTTCAACTGGGGGGTAGCGCCATGGGCCAGGCTGACGCCGAAGTTGGAAAAGACGTGCATGGTAAAGCCGGAGCAGTCAAAGCCACCGGAGCCAGTGCCGCCGTAGGCGTAGGGGGTGCCCAGATACTGCATGGCGAAGGAGACGATGTCGCTGCCAGAGCCGCTGCTGACGACGGTGCCGGTGCCGCTCTCAGTGGTGCTGCCTTCAGTGGCGGTGTCGGCCTTCTTCGCGGCTTTCACGGTGACCTTGGGCTTGGGCGCTTCCTTCTCCATGGTCAGATCCAGATCGTCGCCGGTGACGTAGCCGGTCTTGTCGCCGCTCTTGACGGCGAAGTAGCCGTTATCAAGGCCGGAGACCTCGACCCGGTCGCCATCCTTCAGGGTGACCAGCACTTCGCTGTCAGCGCTGGGCGCTTCCAGCAGGGACATCTCCTCAGCATCCACCACGCCATAGGTCTCAAAGGCTTCCTCATACTTCAGCAGCTCGATGTACTCCGGGGGGATGAAGCCGGTGCAGTCGTTGTAGCTGACCCGGAACCAGTCGCCCAGATCCTCCATCACGGACACGATGGCGTCCAGCGGCAGGAGAATGTAGACGTTGCTCTCTTCGGTGGGGTCGAAGAACAGGGGCACGTCCTTTTCCAGCACGCGGCCCACAGACTTCACCTTGGTCTCGCTGGGCAGCAGGCGGGGGAGCTCCAGCTTCTGTTCGTTGACCTCCAGACCGGCGGTCAGCGCGGTCTTGATGGCCGCGGATGCCTGCGGGGCGGAGGTGTCCGCGGCGGATGCCCAGGCGCAGACGGTGGTATTGCATAGCATTGCCGCGGACAGCACTGCCGCGGCAAGCATACGGTGCTTGTGTGATCTCATCGGGATGCCCCCTTACAGCTTTCCGGCCAGCGCACGCTCCAGCCAGATGGAGCCCACATCCATGGCGGCATACAGACTGTTCTTCTCCGACTTCTTCACCACGCGGTCGCGGGACTTCAGGTCGGGGTCGGTCAGCTGCAGCTGCACGGAGACACGGGTGGCGACGTCCATATCCTGCTCCTTCTTGGACTCCAGGATCTGGAACATGACGATATACTTATCCGCCATGGAGCCGTAGTAGATCAGGTTGTCGATCCGCCGCAGGGGATGGTTTTTATAGACAAGGCCATTGCCTTTTTTCACATCTGCCATTGAGTTGATTACCTCCTGTTTACAAGAATCGAGAGGTAGTATACCACAAAAAACAGCTTCTGTCAAATCTACGGCGGAAAGGTTTGCGAAACCGACAAAAAGAGAGGAAAACCGAACGGTTTTCCTCTCTTTTGTACAATGAATCGGTCAAATATCCAGATACCGCTTCACCAGGATCTGCAGCAGCTCGTCCCGGTCGATCTTGCAGATCAGGGTGCGGGCGCCGTTGTGATTGGTGATGTAGGTGGGATCTTCGGACAGGATGTAGCCCACGATCTGGTTCACCGGATCGTAGCCCTTTTCCTTCAGCGCCTCATACACCGAGGTCAGTACATGGTGTATCTGCTCGTCCCGATCCTCTGCGGCATTGAATTTTCTGGTATAATCGTCCATTGAGGCACCGCCTTTCTATCTGGTATAGCACAATTATACGACAGAAGAGGTGAACTGTAAAGTACTATTTTTACTTTGTGCCGAAAATACGGTCGCCGGCGTCGCCCAGACCGGGCACGATATAGCCGTTTTCGTTCAGGTGATCGTCCAGCGCGGCGCAGTAAATCTCCACGTCGGGGTGACGGTCATAGATGAACTGCACGCCCTCGGGCGCGGCCACCAGGATCATCAGCTTGATGTTCTTGCAGCCCAGCTCCTTCATCTTGGTGATGGCCATGTCGGCGCTGCCGCCGGTGGCCAGCATGGGATCCACGATCAGCACATCGCGCTCGGCGATATCCTTGGGGTACTTCAGGAAGTAGAAGTGGGGCTCCAGGGTCTCTTCGTCGCGGTACATGCCGATGTGCGCCACGCGGGCGGAGGGGATCAGGTTGAGGATGCCGTCCTCGAAGCCCAGACCTGCACGGAGGATGGGAACGATGGCCATCTTCTTGCCGGCCAGTACGGGCATTTCGCAGGTGCACAGCGGCGTCTCGATGGTCTTCAGGGTGGTGGGCAGGTCACGGGTGGCCTCGTAGGTCAGCAGCATGGCGATCTCGCCCACCAGGGTGCGGAAGTCCTTGACGCTGGTGTTCTTATCGCGCATCACCGTCAGCTTGTGCTGCACCAGAGGGTGATTTACGATGTGCAGGGTAGGAAACTTTTCGTTCATGATCTTATCCTCCGTATATTAAAATTTATTGATCCTCCAGTGTAATGGGCAGTCCCTTGGCCAGCCGCTCCCGCTCCGCCTGGCTGAGGCGGAGATAGACCGGGCACAGCGCCTGGGCCGTCACGGTGCGGCCCTCTGCCGCCATACGCTCCGCCGCGAGGCCCACGCCTGCGGCATTCTGATAGAGGTCAGCCGCCGGGGCAATGGAGCAGGGGAGCCCGTGCTCCAACAGATAAGTATAGCACAGCTTGGCGCCGTCGCCAACTACTATTTTCCTGTTATTGTCATGTTTCAGCTCCTTCGCCAGCACCTCCAGCGCCACGGCGCGATCGTCGCACCGCCGCTCCAGCACGCCGTCACGGCAGCCGAACACAGCATTATAGATCTGCTGACGCCGGGCATCCATGGCGCAGATCACCGTCCCCTCGAAGGCGCGGGCATTTTCCGCCATGGCCTCCAACGTGGACACGCCGCAGCAGGGCAGCTCCAGCGCCCAGGCCAGCCCCTTGGCGGCGGATACGCCGATGCGCAGGCCCGTAAAGCTGCCGGGACCTGCCGCCACGGCAATGAGGCTCATATCCTTCGCCGTCAGTCCGGCGTTTTTCAGCATGCTGTCCAGCAGCGGCATCAGCGTGACGCTGTGGGTCAGGCCCATATTCTGATAGGCGCTGGCCAGCACCGCGCCGTTTTCCACCACGGCCACGGAAACGGATTTGGCCGAGGTCTCCAAAGCCAGTATTTTCATGCGATGCCGCCTCCTTCCACGGTGATGATCCGCTCGTTGTCGCCTTCGCCCCGGGCGATGGTCACCACAACGGCGTCCTGGGGAAGGGCGTCCGCCACGTTCTCGCTCCACTCCACCACGCACACGCCGCCCCGCTCCAGATAGTCCTCCCAGCCGATGTCGAACAGCGCGTCGCTGTCCTCCAGCCGGTACATATCAAAATGGAACAGTGGCGTTTCGCCCAGATACTCGTTGACGATGGTGAAGGTGGGGGAGGTGACCCGGCCCGTATAGCCCAGCCCCTGGGCGATGCCCCGGGTCAGGGCCGTCTTGCCCATACCCAATCCGCCCCGGCAGGCCACCACCGTATTGGGGGGAAGCCTTTGGGCCAGTTGGCGGCCAAACGATTCGGTATCAGACACGCTGTGGGAAATGTACTGCATGATGAACGTCCTTTCGGAAAGTGAAACGGCCCTATTTCGCCATTTTTGCTATCGTAACACAAAAAGTTCAAAAAAGAAAGGGGGTAAGACAGGTTTACATGGAAAAGTTCTTGTGGTACAATGTACAGGATTATCATGGGGTGTCAGGCGCCCCGGCAGCAGCCACGGAGGAATCGTTCATGCAGCGTGCGCGGGAATTGATACGGGATATTTTTCGGCAGACCGATCTGGTGCTGCTGGCGCTTTGCTGCATCGCCACGGCCTTCGGCATCCTGATGATCTACTCCGCCACCCGTTATATGAACACGCTGCGCCTTGTACTGGTGCAGACCGGCGGCGCGGTCATCGGCATCATCCTGTTTTTCCTGCTGTCCCTGGTGGATGTCAACGAGTTGATGCGGAAGAGGGGCTGGCTGTGGCTGACGCTGTTCGGCCTTGGCATGATCCTGCTGCTGAAATCCCCCTTTGGCGAGGCGGGCGACACCGGCAACCTGGCATGGCTGGACTTCCCGTTCCTGCCCTTTATGATCCAGCCCTCCGAGATCGTGAAGCTGACCTTCACGGTGGTGTTGGCCTGGCAGCTGGTGTGGCTGCAGGAGAATCGCACGCTGCGGAAGGTTCCGGACGTGCTGTTCCTGGGTGCGCATCTGATGATGTTCTTCCTTTTATATTATAAAATATCCTCTGACATGGGCAGCGACCTGGTGTTTGTGGCCATCTTCATCTGCATGTGCTTTGTGGCTGGGGTATCCAAGGGCTGGTTCATCGGCGGCGGACTGACGGCGGCGCTGGCCTTTTATATCCTCTGGGAAGAAGACGTGATCGAGGATTACATGAAAAACCGGTTTATCGTGGTATTTGACCACAGCTTCCATCCCATGGAGGAGGGCTGGCAGCAGACCCGCAGTCTGCTGACCCTGGGCGGCGGCAAGCTGACGGGTATGGGCCTTTTCAAGGGAATCCAGACCCAAAGCACGGACAGCTCCAGCCTGCCCAACCGCCATACGGACTTTATCTTCTCCGTCATCGGCGAGGAGCTGGGGATGGTGGGCTGCGTGCTGGCACTGGCCATCCTGGCGGCCATCATTCTGCGGTGCATCTATGTGGGCCGCAACGCCAACAACAAGCTGGACGCCTATATCTGCGTGGGCGTGGTGGGCATGCTGATGTTCCAAGTGCTGGCCAACGTGGGCATGTGCCTGTTCGTCATGCCGGTCATCGGCCTGACGCTGCCCTTCTTCAGCTACGGCGGCACCTCCATCGTCATTACCTTTGCCATCATGGGACTGGTCTCCGGCGCCCACAGCCGCTCCCGCCCGGATTGGCTGCGGAAGTAACGGAGTGACTATCGAAATAACCGGCACCCCACGCGGTAAAGCGCCGCCTGGGGTGCCGCTGCCGATTTATGGCTTTTCTTTTCAGGAAAACTATGGTATACTATTATATTATTGTGCTGCATATTACAAATTGCGAGGTGACACACCATGCAGATAGAGGGACTGAGCTGGTTTCCCGGCCATATGACGAAAACCAAGCGCATGATCGTGGCCGAGATCAAGAATATGGACGCGGTGTGCGAGATCCTGGACGCCCGGATCCCCCTGTCCAGCCGCAACCCGGACGTGGATGAGATGACGGCGGGAAAGCCCCGTATGGTGGTGCTGAACCGCATGGATCAGGCCGACCCCAAGGAGACGAAGCGCTGGGCCGCCTATTTCCGGGGAAAGGGCTATGCGGTGCTGGAGGCCAACGCCAAGGGCGGCATGGGCACGGAGCAGTTTGCCGCCGCCGTCCGTGAGCTTTTGAAGGACAAGCTGGCCGCTTATGCCGAAAAGGGCCAGGTGGGCCGCACCGTTCGCGTGATGGTGCTGGGTATCCCCAACGTGGGCAAATCCACCTTTATCAATAAGGTGGCCCACCGCAAGACCGCCAAGGCGGAGGATCGCCCCGGCGTGACCCGCTCCAAGCAGTGGGTGCCGGTGGATCGGACGCTGGAGCTGCTGGATACCCCCGGTATCCTGTGGCCCAAGTTCGACGACGTGGAGGTTGGCAAGCGGTTGGCCTTTACGGGCGCCATCAAGGATGACGTGATGGATATCGAGGAGCTGGCCTGCTATCTGATGGAATATCTGGGGAAGCACTATGCCGAGATCCTGACCGAACGGTATAAGATCGAAGTAGAGGAGGGCGACACCGGCTACGATCTGCTGACCAAGGCGGGCCGCAAGCGGGGGTTCCTGATGCGGGGCGCGGAGGTGGACACCGAGCGCATGGCCCGCATCCTGCTGGATGAGTTCCGGGGCGGCAAGCTGGGCCGCTTCACACTGGAAACGGTGGAGAAGGTGCGGGAATGAACTGCCCAAACTGCGGAAAAGAGATGGAGCGGGGAAAGATCATCACGTCCCATAGCCGGGGCCTGTTTTTCCTGCCGCCCGGCGGCGATATCGACGCCCTGTTCCTGACCAGGAAGTACATCACCCGGCAGAACGGCATCGTGCTGGACGGCCCCTATAATACCGATTTCCCCAACGAATCCAGCTTTTCCGCCTGCGTCTGCCGGGACTGCCGCAAGATCACGCTGACCTATTGAGAGGAGCGCCTATGGAGCTTTGGACATACGAACAGGAGGCCTGGGCCCAGGGCTGCGAGACGGTCTGCGGCGTGGACGAGGCCGGAGCAGGCCCTTTGATGGGCCCGGTATACGCGGCGGCGGTGATCCTGCCCCGCGGGTGCGTTATCGAGGGCCTGAACGACTCGAAAAAGCTGACGGAGAAGAAGCGGGAGGCGCTGTACGGCGTCATTACGGAGACCGCCCTGGCCTGGTCAGTGGCCAGCGTCAGCGCCGCGGAGATCGACGCCACCGACATTCTCTCTGCCCGGATGAAGGCCATGCAGCTGGCCATCGACGGGCTGTCCCTGATGCCGGACATGGCACTCATCGACGGCAACCGGGATCATGGACAGCATGCCGCCATCACCGTGCCCCACCGCTGCATCGTGGGGGGAGACGGACATTCCGCCTCCATCGCCGCGGCGTCCATTCTGGCCAAGGTCAGCCGTGACCGGTATGTGACCGAGGTGCTGGACAGGGAATATCCCCAGTATCAGTTCGCCAAACACAAGGGCTACGGCACCAAGCTGCACTATGCCATGCTGGACGAATACGGCCCCTGTCCCGAGCACCGGATGACCTTCCTGAAGAAGTGGGAGGCCAGACGATGAGCCGGGCGGAGGGCATCCAGGGCGAGGCCATGGTGGCCCGGTACCTGCGGGAGAATGGGTACAGGCTGGCGGCCCACGGCTATCGCAGCCGCTACGGCGAGATCGACCTGATCGCATGGGACGGCGACGTGCTGTGCTTCGTGGAGGTCAAGACCCGTACCAATCTGGACATGGCCCTGCCACGGGAGTATGTGACGTATCAGAAGCAGAACAAGCTGCGCAAGACCGCTATGATGTATCTGGCGGAGAAGCGGCTGGACTGCTGCGCCCGGTTCGACGTGGCGGAGGTCTATGCCGAGCACGGCTTTGACGAGGCCCGCATAGAATACATCAAAAATGCTTTTCAATAAGGAGATTAACAAAAATGCTTTTCAATAAGGAGATTAACGCGATGATATCCTATTTTGACGCCCATTGTGATACCGTTTACCGCTGCATGGAGACCGGTGAGGTTTCCGCCTTGGAGTACGGCGAGAGCCGGGAGGAACAGCGCCGCTATTATGCAGCCTCCGGTCATCTGCGGAAGAACGGCGGCCATATCGACCTGGAGCGGGGGCGGCAGTTCCGCCGCTGCGCCCAGTTCTTTGCCCTGTTCCACGATGCGGCGGAAGCTCCGGCTGACGGCATGTGGGCCCAGTGCCAGCGGATGCACGACTTCTTCCTGCGGGAGATGACGGATAACGCCGACATCGCACGACACTGCCGCACCGGCGCGGAGGTGGAGGAAGCGGTGGCCCAGGGCAAGGTGGCCGCGCTGCTGAGCATCGAGGGCGCCGACCTCATCGACTGCGACGTACATAAGATCGAAACGGTGGCCGGTTGGGGCGTGCGGCTCCTGAACCCGGTGTGGAACCGGGCCAATGTGCTGTCCGGCACCAATGCCGAGGAGCCGGAGCGGGGCCTGTCCGCGGAAGGGGAGGACTTCATCCGGGTGCTGGAGGCGCACGACATCTATCCCGACGTGTCCCACCTGTCCGACGCGGGCTTCTGGGATCTTGTCCATATGGCGCGACGGCCTATCATCGCCTCCCATTCCAACGCGCGGGCCGTCTGTCCCCACCGCCGCAACCTGACCGACGACCAGTTCCGGGCCATCCGCGACCTGGGCGGCGTAGTGGGACTGAATCTCTTTCTGCATTTCGTCGGTGAGCCCACCATGGACGCGCTGGTGGCCCATGTGGAGCACTTCCTGAACCTGGGCGGCGAGAAAACACTGTGCCTGGGCGGCGATATGGACGGGTGCGAGGCGCTGGCCGCGGGCCTGTCCGGCATGCAGGATATGCCGAAGCTGTACGACGCGCTGAAAGCCCGGGGCTATGGCGAAGAACTGCTGGAGGACATCTTCTGGAACAATCTCCGCCGCCTGATCTGATGGAAAGGAGGGATTTATGGCACTGTACGCAATGGGGGATCTGCACCTGTCGCTGAATTCGGACAAGTCCATGGACATTTTCGGCGACGGCTGGCACGACTACGTCAACCGTATCCGGGAGGGCTTCGCGCCGCTCCATGACGACGATGTGACGGTGCTGTGCGGCGACCTGAGCTGGGGCATGAGCCTGGAGGAGTCGCTGCTGGACTTTCAATTCATCAACGCCCTGCCGGGAAAGAAGATCCTTTTGAAGGGCAACCACGACTATTGGTGGAATACCGCCGCCAAGATGAAGCGCTTTTTCGCCGAAAACGGCCTGGACACCTTCGAGATCCTGCACAACAACTGTCTTTATTACAATGATATCGCCCTGTGCGGCACACGGGGCTGGTTCTATGAGCTGGACAACCAGGGCACCCACAATGAAAAGGTCCTCCTGCGTGAGGTGGGGCGTCTTGAGACCTCGCTGAAGGAGGCGGGGGAGCGGGAGAAGCTGTGCTTCCTCCACTATCCGCCCATCTACCAGGGCTACGAGTGTCCCGAGATCCTGCGGCTGCTGCGGGAATACGGCGTCAAAGCCTGCTATTACGGCCATCTGCACGGCGCTTCCCACCGTCGGGCCATCGAAGGAACGCGCAGCGGCACCCTTTTTTCACTGGTGGCCGGTGATTTTCTGGGCTTTGTCCCTAAAAAAATTTGCGAATAATGCAAAAAGGTATGGAAATTCCATTTCTTTTCTGATATCATATACACTTGGCTTAATTAAATTGTAGTCTTATGCCATCACAACATAGATGTAAACTGGAGGAAAAGCAACAATGACTGTCAAAAGCTGCGAAAAACTGGAGAAGAGCAGAGTCGCTCTGACCATCGAGGTGGGCGCCGAGGAGTTCGAGGCCGCCGTCAACAAGGCGTATCTGAAGATGCGCGGCAAGATGAACATTCCCGGCTTCCGTCCCGGCAAGGCTCCCCGCAAGATGATCGAGAGCATGTACGGCGCCGAGGTCTTTTATGAGGAAGCCGTCAACGCTATTTTGCCCGACGCTTACGAGAGCGCCGTGGACGAGCAGAAGCTGGAGGTCGTTGGCTATCCCCAGGTGGAGATCGAGAACGTGGGCAAGGAAGGCGCCACCTTCAAGTGCACCGTGGCCGTGTATCCCGAGGTGGAGCTGGGCCAGTACAAGGGTCTGGAGGCCGTGAAGGCCGAGGTCAAGGTCATGGCCGCCGATGTGAACGCCCGTCTCAAGGAGATGGCCGACCGCAACAGCCGTCTGGTGGCCGTGGAGCGCGCCGTCAAAAAGGGCGATACCGCCAACATCGACTTCGAGGGCTTTGACCAGGGCGTTGCCTTCGAGGGCGGCAAGGGCGAGGCCTTTGACCTGGAGATCGGCTCCGGCAGCTTCGTGCCCGGCTTCGAGGATCAGCTCATCGGCATGAAGGCCGGCGAGGAGAAGGACATCGACATCACCTTCCCCGAGAACTACACCCCCGAGCTGGCCGGCAAGCCCGTGGTGTTCCACGTCAAGGTCAACGAGGTCAAGGTCAAGGAGCTGCCCGCCATCGACGACGAGTTCGCCAAGGACGTGTCCGAGTTCGACACCCTGAAGGAGCTGAAGGCCGACATCAAGAAGAAGATGACCGACGAGCGCACCACCGCCGCCCAGCACGCCTTTGAGGATGTGCTGATGACCAAGGTGGCCGAGGGCATCAAGGCCGACATCCCCGACGAGATGATCGAGATGCAGGCCCACCAGATGCTGGAGGGCTTCAAGCAGCAGCTGGCCTCCCAGGGCATCCCCTTCGATCAGTACACCAAGATGACCGGCATGAACGAGGAGCAGATCATCATGGACGCCAAGGAGCCCGCCGCCAATCAGGTGAGAATGGATCTGGCCATCCGCGCCATCATCAAGGCCGAGGGTCTGGAGGTCTCCGACGAGGAAGTGGAGAACGAGATGAAGACCGTGGCCGAGAAGTACGGCATGGATCTGGAGACCGTGAAGAAGTACCTGCGCGCCGAGGACGTGAAGGAGCAGGTCATGCGCGGGAAGGTCATCAAGGTGGTGGCGGACTCTGCTACCGCCGTTGCTCCCGAGGTCAAGGAAGAGGAGACCAAGACCGAGGAAGACGAGGAGAAGAAAGACTAAATCACATATCAGGGTGGGTATACTTTGACTATCTTTCGTATGGAGGTATTTTACAATGAGTTTGGTTCCCTATGTTGTTGAGCAGACCAACCGCGGCGAGCGGTCCTATGATATCTTTTCCCGTCTGCTGAACGACCGCATTATCTTCCTGGGCGAAGAAGTGAATGATACCACCGCCAGCCTGGTCGTGGCCCAGCTGCTGTATCTGGAGGCGCAAGATCCCGATAAGGACATCCAGATGTATATCAACAGCCCCGGCGGCAGCGTTACGGCCGGTATGGCAATCTATGACACCATGCAGTACATCAAGTGTGATGTATCCACCATCTGCATCGGCATGGCCGCCAGCATGGGCGCGTTCCTGCTGTCCTGCGGCGCCAAGGGCAAGCGCATCGCGCTGCCCAATGCTGAGGTGATGATCCACCAGCCCTCCGCCGGTACCCAGGGTAAGGTCACCGATATGGAGATCGACGTGGAGCACTTCCTGAAGATCAAGCAGAGGATCAATAAGATCCTGGCCGAAAATACCGGCAAGACGCCGGAGCAGATCAAGGCTGACTCCGAGCGGGATAACTGGATGGTCGCCGAGGAGGCCCGTGAATACGGCCTGGTGGACAAGGTGATCTACAAGCGCTGAGTGAGGTAGCATATGGCTGATAATTCTAAGGCACTGCGGTGCTCCTTCTGCGGAAAATCCGAGAATCAGGTGCACCGTATGATCCAGGGGCCGGGCGTGCGGATCTGCGACGAGTGCGTGCATCTGTGTTTGTCTCTGCTGGATGACGGCTATGACGAGGCTGAACCGGAAACGGTCGAGAGCCTTGACCAGCTTCCCACCCCGCGGGAGATCAAGGCGGTTCTGGACGAGTATGTGGTGGGGCAGGAGGCGGCCAAGATCGCCCTGTCCGTGTCCGTGTATAACCACTACAAGCGTATTTTCTTCGGCGGCGGCGAGGATGTGGAGCTGCAGAAGAGCAACATCCTGATGGTGGGCCCCACCGGCAGCGGCAAGACCCTGTTTGCCCAGACCCTGGCCCGGGTGCTGAAGGTGCCCTTCGCCATCGCCGACGCCACCACGCTGACCGAGGCCGGCTATGTAGGCGACGACGTGGAGAACATCCTGCTGCGGCTGCTGCAGGCGGCGGATTTCGACGTGGAGCTGGCCGAGCGGGGCATCATCTATGTGGATGAGATCGACAAGATCGCCCGCAAGAGCGAGAATACCTCCATCACCCGCGACGTGTCCGGCGAGGGCGTGCAGCAGGCGCTGCTGAAGATCCTGGAGGGCACCGTGGCCAACGTGCCGCCCCAGGGCGGGCGCAAGCACCCCCACCAGGAGTTCATTCAGATCGACACCCACAACATCCTCTTCATCTGCGGCGGTGCATTCGACGGTCTGGAGAAGATCATCGAGCGCCGCACCGACCGCAAGGGCATCGGCTTCGACGCCGTGGTGGAGAGCAAGGCCGAGCGCCGTCAGGGCCAGCTCCTCAAGGAGGTGCAGCCCCACGATCTGCTGAAGTTCGGTATCATTCCCGAGCTGGTGGGCCGTCTGCCGGTGATCGCCGCCCTGGACGGACTGACCCGGGACGATCTGGTGACCATCCTGACCCAGCCTAAGAACGCGCTGGTGAAGCAGTATCAGAAGCTCCTGGAGTTCGATGACGTGAAGCTGGAATTCACGCCGGAGGCCCTGGAGGCCGTCGCCGACAAGGCCATCGAGCGCAACATCGGCGCCCGCGGTCTGCGCGCCGTTATGGAGGGCGTGCTGACCAAGCTGATGTATGACATCCCGTCGGATCACACCATCGAGCAGGTGACCATCACCGCCGATTGCGTGAAAAACGGCGCCCAGCCGGAGATTCTCCGTGATCCCCAGCATGCCGTCCGCCGGGCAAAATTAAAGACCGGAAAGCAGCCGGAGAAGAAATCCTCCGCACCGGCCTCTTAAAGCATGAACAGGGGAGAGGCTTTGGCCTCTCCCCGTGCGCTTTTTTACCGTTTTCGCAACGCAGAACGATTCCCCGGCAAAAAGGAGAACTCCTATGGAAGAAAGAACGACTATGAATATCCCTGTCATCGCCCTGCGGGGCCTGACAGTTTTCCCTGACCTGACGCTGAGCTTTGACGTGGAGCGTGAGATCTCCATCTACGCCCTGGACAGCGCCATGGATACGGACGAGCGCCTGGTGTTTCTGGTGACCCAGCGGGATATCGCCACGCTGGCGCCCACGGAGGACGATCTCTATACGGTGGGCACCATCTGCCGCATCCTGCAGATCCTCAAGACCTCGGAGACCAGCGTCCGGGTGATCGTGGAGGGCCAGCAGCGGGCCCGCATCCACCGCCTGTGGCAGAACAAGCCCTTCCTGCAGGCCAACGTGGAGCTGCTGGAGGAGGACTTCCCCGGCCGCATGACGCCCCGCATGGAGGCGATGATCCGCCAGACCTATGTGCTCTTTGACGAGTACAAGGAGCTTGTCCCCAATCTCAACGACGAATTCGTGGCCGCGGTGCTGGACTGCCGCGATCCCGGCCATCTGGCGGACTTCATCGCCCAGAACATCAATCTGCGGCATAACGCCCGCCAGCGGGTGCTGGAGGATCTGAACCCCGTCAAGCGCCTGCGGCTGCTGAACGATATCCTGGCCCACGAGGTGGAGGTCATCTCCCTGGAGGTGGAGCTGGAGCAGAAGGTCCGCTCCCGCGTGGCCCAGGTGCAGAAGGACATGATCCTGCGGGAGCAGATGAAGGTGCTGAAGCACGAGCTGGGCGACGACGGCGACGAGGAGATCGACGAGTACACCGCCAAGGTGGAGAAGCTGCACCTGCCGGAGGAGATCCACAACAAGCTGATGAAGGAAGTGGATCGTCTGGCCAAGCAGCCCTACGGCAGCGCCGAGGCGTCGGTGATTCGCAACTATCTGGACGTGTGTCTGGAGATGCCCTGGAACAAGACCACCAAGGACCGGGCCGATGTGGCCAAGGCGCGGGCCATCCTGGACAAGGAGCATTTTGGCCTGGAAAAGGTGAAGGAGCGCATCCTGGAGTTCATCGCCGTGCAGCAGATCAACCCCGACGCCAAGGGCAAGATCCTATGCCTGGTGGGCCCTCCCGGCGTGGGCAAGACCTCCATCGCCATCTCCGTGGCCAAGGCCATGAACCGCAAGCTGGCCCGCCTCAGTCTGGGCGGCGTGCGGGACGAGGCGGACATCCGCGGCCACCGCAAGACCTATATCGGCGCCATGCCGGGCCGCATCATCGACGCCCTGAGCCGCTCCGGCTCCATGAACCCGCTGCTGGTGCTGGACGAGATCGACAAGCTGGCCAGCGATATGCGGGGCGATCCGGCCTCCGCGCTGCTGGAGGTGCTGGACAGTGAGCAGAACTACGCCTTCCGGGATCACTTCCTGGAGATCCCGGTGGACCTCAGCAAGGTCATGTTCATCACCACCGCCAACCGGCTGGATACCATTCCCCGGCCGCTGCTGGACCGCATGGAGGTCATCGAGCTGTCCAGCTATACCGACGAGGAAAAGCTGCAGATCGCCAAGCGGCACCTGCTGCCCAAGCAGCTGAAGGAGCACGGCCTGAAGCGCACGCAGCTCCGCGTCAGCGACGGTGCCATCCGCGCCGTCATCTCCGGCTACACCCGGGAATCCGGCGTCCGTATTCTGGAGCGGCAGATGGAGAAGCTGTGCCGCAAGGCGGCAATGCTCCTGGTAGAGGTCGATGTAAAGCAGGTACACATTACAGAGAAAAACCTCTCCGATTACCTGGGAACGCTCCGCTATACCCCCGGTGTACATAGCCAGCAGGACGAGATCGGCGTGGTCAACGGCCTGGCCTGGACGGAGGTAGGCGGCGAGATCCTGGAGGTGGAGGTCAACGTGATGGACGGCAGCGGCAAGCTGGAGCTGACCGGCAATCTGGGCACCGTCATGCAGGAATCCGCCAAGGCGGCACTGAGCTGCCTGCGCAGCCGCGCAGAGACGCTGCATCTGGAGAAGGACTTCTATAAGACCAAGGACATCCATATCCACTTTCCCGAGGCGGCCACGCCAAAGGATGGCCCCTCCGCCGGTATCGCCATTACCACCGCCATGCTGTCGGCGCTGACGGGCCGCAAGGTACGCCGTGACGTGGCCATGACCGGCGAGGTGACGCTGCGGGGCCGTGTGCTGTCCATCGGCGGCCTGAAGGAAAAGACCATGGCTGCCCTGCGCAGCGGCATCCATACGGTGATCCTGCCCAAGGAGAACGAGAAGGACCTGGCGGAGATCGATCAGACCGTCCGCAAGGCGCTGCATTTCATCCCGGTGGAGTCGGTGGACGCAGTGTTTGCCGCCGCCCTAGTGCCGGAGAGCAGGGAGGACGCGGTGGAGCATATGGCGGCCATTGTGACCGATACGCCCTATCAGGAGGTACGTCATGGCCATCAACTTTAACAAGGTGGAGTTCGTCCTCTCGGCGGTGAAGCCTTCCACGTTCATCCGGGACGGCAGACCCCAGGTGACCTTCGCCGGGCGCTCCAACGTGGGCAAGTCCTCCGTCATCAACCGGCTGCTGAACCGGAAGAACTTTGCCCGTGTGGGCGCTACCCCCGGTAAGACTACCCAGATCAACTATTTCCGCATCGATGACAAGATCTATTTCACCGACCTGCCCGGCTACGGCTACGCCAAGGTATCCAAGGACGAGCGTGACCGTTGGGGCCGCCTGATGGAGAATTATTTTGCCGAGGAAGGGCTGATCTCCCTGGGTGTGCTGATCGTGGATGCCCGCCATAAGCCCACCGCCGATGATGTGACCATGTGCGACTATTTCAAGGCCACCGGCTGTCCCATGGTGGTGGTGGCCAACAAGCTGGACAAGCTGAAAAAGAGCGAGATCGAGCCAAATCTGACCCTGATCCGCCAGACACTGACCCTGCCGGAGGAGGCGCTGCTGATCCCCCAGACGCTGACGCTGGATGACAGCGTGCTGCTGATCCCGTTCTCCGCCGAGAAGGGGACGGGCAAAACGGAGCTGCTGGCTGCCATCGGGCAGTACTGCGGTAAATAAAACCCCATATTTCCCACGCGGGAGAGCTGTGAAAAACACCGCTCTCCCGCGCGCTTTATCAGGTATCGCCTATTTCTTGCACAAAAGTTTGTTGCGCGATAGGAAAAAATTGTCAGAGAACCGCTATCTGCAATAAAAATTTGCTATTTGTTACAGATTTGACAATCCAAATTTGGGCAAGCCTCCAAATTTGATATTTTTTTAACGAAACAGGTTGATATTTTTTTAACGAAGTAGTAAAGTATTAGCCAGAGGAAAAAATAGGGATAGAAAAGAAAGAAAGAAAACAGGAGGCATATCAACAATGGCATACGAAGAATTTCTGGGTATGTATCAATCCAAGCTGACCACGGCAGAGGAAGCCGTAAAAGTGATCAAGTCCGGCGACTGGGTAGACTATGGCTTCTGCAATACCCATCCCCATGTTCTGGATGAGGCGCTGGCCCGCCGCGCCCCCGAGCTGGAGGACGTGAAAGTCCGCGGCGGCATCGCCCTGTGGAAGCCCGCCATCTTCGATATCGAGGAGCCTGCCAAGCATATCATCTATAACTCCCACCACACCAGTGGCTTCGAGCGTAAGCATATCGACACCGGGGCCTGTTTCTATGAGCCCATGCGCTATTCCGAGCTGCCCCGTTACTACTATGATCATATCAATCCGCCGGATGTGGCCATGATTCAGGTGGGTCCCATGGACAAGCACGGCTACTTCAACTTCGGCGTCTCCGCCTCCCACATGAAGGCCATCTGCGACACGGCGAAGATCCTAATCGTCGAGGTCAACCAGAACATGCCCCGCTGCCTGGGCGGCTTTGGCGAGAGCGTACATATCTCTGACGTGGACATGATCGTGGAAGGCCGCAATGACCCCATGGGCCAGCTGCTGTCCGCCGTGCCTACCGAGATCGACAAGGCCGTGGCCAAGCAGGTGGTGGAGCGCATCCCCAATGGTGCCTGCCTGCAGCTGGGCATCGGCGGTATGCCCAACGCCGTGGGTATGCTGCTGTGCGAGTCTGACCTGAAGGACATGAGTGTTCATACCGAGATGTATGTGGAGGCCTTTGTGGATCTGTCCCTGTGCGGCAAGATCAGCGGCGCCAACAAGAGCATCGACCATGGCCGCCAGACCTACTCCTTCGCCGCCGGCAGCCAGCGGGTTTATGACTTCCTGGATGACAACCGCATGTGCATGGCCGCTCCCGTCAGCTATGTGAACGATATCCGCACCATCGCGGCTATCGACAACTTCATGTCCATCAACAACGCGGTGGATATCGACCTGTACGGCCAGGTCAGCAGCGAGACCTCCGGCATCCGCCACATCTCCGGCGCAGGCGGCCAGCAGGACTTCGTGCTGGGCGCGTACCTGTCCAACGGCGGCAAGAGCTTCATCTGCCTGTCCTCTACCTTCAAGAAGAAGGACGGCACCCTGGCGTCCCGCATCCGTCCCACCCTGGCCGAGGGCAGCATCGTTACCGATACCCGCGTCAACACCATGTATGTGGTCACCGAATACGGCTGCGTAAACCTGAAGGGCCTGTCCTCCTGGGAGCGTGCCGAGGCGCTGATCTCCATCGCCCACCCCGACTTCCGCGAGGAGCTGATCCAGGCCGCTCAGAAGCAGAAGATCTGGCACCCCAACAACAAGCGCTAACCCCGACAACACTTCCAAAAGGAAGAGTAAGATAAGGTCAAAAGGCGTCGTTCGCAAGAACGGCGCCTTTTGGCGTAAACTGGCGCAAACTGGCGAAAAGTCTATCGACTTTTCTGCCAAGGGGATTGCGGCCGACTGCGCAGCGGAGCGAAGCGGAACAAGTGCCCTTGGGGTACGCGCGTCCTTCGGACACACTGGCGGCCGAGCAGTATTTTTCCGACGTACACGCCGCCGGAAAAATGATTAGACTGTTTCGCGCCCGCGGGCGCGAACTCTGCGAGGCTTTTTCTGGATCATACCGCATAAAACCGGGAAAATTGTGTTTCTTTTCTTGCAAGATGTGAAAAAAGAGGCTATAATAGAACCATCAAACGGTAAGGAAGATGATATCAGAAGAAGGAGGTTCGGCATGTATACTGTTGGTGAAAAAGTGGTGCATCCCATGCATGGAGCAGGTGTGATCACAGAGATCACAGAGGAGCGTATGAGCGGCGGGGTGGAACGGTATTATGTATTTACCGCGCCTCTCAGCGGTCTGACCCTGAAGATCCCGGTGGGCAACAGCGGCGCCGTCGGCCTGCGGCAGCCCATCAGCCGTCAGCAGCTCTCGGAAATGCTGGCGACCCTGGGCGAGGTGGAGGACGATCCCGCCGAGAACTGGAACCACCGCTACCGCGAGAATATGGAGCGCATCAAAAGCGGCGAAGCGCGTGAGGTGGCCCGCGTCATCAAGGGCCTGATGAGCCGCGAGGCACGCCGGGGACTTTCCACGGTGGAGCGCAAGATGCTGCGCAGCGCCAAACAGATCCTGCTGAGCGAAGTGATGCTGGTGGAGGATATCTCCTATGACGGAGCGGAACAACTGCTGAGCCGGAGCGTGCTGGCAGAGTAAGGAGAAGCTATGGGCTTTTGGAATACCGTACAGAAGTTACAGGATAAAACGCTGCCCATGTGCAGCATGGTGGTGGCCGCGGCGGGCAGCAGCGCCCGCATGGGCGGCCAGGACAAGCTGTTCACCTATCTGGCCGGCGCGCCGGTGCTGATGCGCACCCTGTGCGCCATCGACAGGGCGGAGCTGGTCAGCGAGATCGTGGTGGCCGTCCAGGCCGACCGCATGGAGGCGGTGGCGGAGCTGTGTGCCCGCTGCGCCCTGCGCAAGAAGGTCCGGGTGGTGAAGGGCGGCGCGTCCCGCACTGAGTCCGTGCTGGCGGCGGCGCTGGAGTGCGACCCCAAGGCGGAGCTGATCGCCATCCACGACGGCGCCCGCCCGCTGGTGCGGCCGGAGATGATCGACGAGATGATCCGGGCGGGCTATCGGACGCAGGCTGTGGCCCCGGCCATTCCGGTGACGGACACCGTGAAGGTGGCCGACGACAGCGGCCTGGTGCAGTCCACGCCGGACCGCAGCTCCCTGTACGCGGTGCAGACGCCCCAGGTGTTCCAGGCCAATATCCTCAAGGCCGCCCTGCAGGCGGCGCTGGCCTCCGGAGAGCCGGTGACCGACGACTGCGCCGCCGTGGAGCGGCTGGGCAAGGAGGTCTGGCTGGCGGAAGGGGACAGAAGCAACATCAAGATCACCACGCCGGACGATCTGGCGGTGGCCGAGGCGCTGCTGCGGCAGCGGGAGGCGGTGCAATGACGGCGCTGCGGATCGGCCACGGGTACGACGTACACCGTCTGACGGAGGGCCGCGCGCTGATCCTGGGCGGTGTCACCATCCCGTGGGAGCGTGGCCTGGACGGCCACTCAGACGCGGACGTGCTGACCCACGCCGTCATGGACGCCCTGTTGGGCGCCATCGCCGCCGGGGACATCGGCAAGCTGTTCCCGGATAATGACGAGGCCTTTCGCAATATCTCCAGCATGGTGCTGCTGAAGCGGGTGGGGGAATACCTCCGGCAGCAGGGCTATGCCGTGGTGAACATTGACGCCACCCTGATCGCCCAGGCGCCCAAGGTGGCCCCTTACCGGGAGACCATGCGGCAGAACATCGCCGCCGCGCTGGAGGTGGATGTCTCGCAGATCAGCGTCAAGGCCACCACCGAGGAGCATCTGGGCTTTACCGGAACGGGGGAGGGCATGGCGGCCCACGCCGTAGCGCTGGTGGAAAAGCAATAAAAGAATCTATCAAAAACACAGGAGGGTGTGGCCTCCTGTGTTTTCTTTTCATACATTGGAGTGGAGGAGGTGTACCATGGATCATTATCTTTTTTCGGTGCGGTCTGCCACCCAGGCCCAGCGGGCGTCCCGGGTGCTGAACAGCGGCGGCATCCACGCCAGTGTCCAACGCCTGCCGGTGGAGTTCGCCAGGCAGGGCTGCACCTACGCGGTGCGTGTGGATGCCGGAAACTACGACGCGGCCTTTCAGCGGTTACAGCAGGCGCACCTGATGCCGGAGCGCGTCCTCCGGCACAGCGGCACGGGGTACAGTGAGGTAGCGGTATGATCTATTTCGATTCCGGCGCCACCACACTGGAAAAGCCGCGGACAGTCCGCCAGGCCATGGCCCGGGCGGTCAATACCATGTCCTCGCCGGGGCGTGGCAGTCATCAGGCCACCCAACTGGCAGAGGAGACGGATTATGCCTGCCGCGCCGCGGCGGCAAAGCTGTTCGGCGTGGCGGATGAGTCCAATGTGATCTTTACCGGCAACGCCACCCACGGCCTGAACATCGCCATCCACACGCTGGTGCAGCCGGGCAGCCGCGTGGTGATCTCCGGCTATGAGCATAACGCCGTCACACGGCCGCTCCACGCCATCCCCAACGTGACGCTGACCGTCCTGGATACGCCGCCCTTTCAGCCGGAAAGAATGGTGGAAGAGCTGAAGGCGGCGCTGGCGCAGGGGGCGGACGTGGTGATCTGCAACCATGTGTCCAACGTGTTCGGCTGCGTGCAGCCGGTGGAGGAGATGGCCGCCCTGTGCGTCGAAGCGGGGGTGCCCTTCCTGCTGGACGCGTCCCAGTCCGCCGGGATCCTGCCCGTGCGGATGGATACGCTGCACGCGGCGTTCATCGCCATGCCGGGCCACAAAGGCCTGTACGGCCCCCAGGGCACGGGCCTGCTGCTGTGCAATCACGAGGCCGCGCCGCTGCTGTACGGCGGCACCGGCAGCCTTTCCAAGCTGCAGACCATGCCGGATATGCTGCCGGACCGGCTGGAGAGCGGCACCCACAACATGCCGGGCATCGCGGGCCTGCTGGAGGGCATCCGCTATGTGCAGCGCACCGGCGTGGAG
Source organism: uncultured Eubacteriales bacterium (assembly GCA_900552725.1). Taxonomy (GTDB): domain Bacteria; phylum Bacillota; class Clostridia; order Oscillospirales; family Oscillospiraceae; genus Vescimonas. The sequence continues at coordinate 27,363 of USAT01000002.1, forward strand.
ACCATCGCCGCCCACGAGCGCCGCCTGACGGCCCAGGCGGTGGCGCTGCTGCGGCAAACCGAGGGCATCCGCCTGTTCTGGCGGGATGGCCTCCGTCACCAGACCGGCGTGCTTTCTTTCGTGGTGGAGGGCGTGGACTGCGAGGAGCTGGGCGAGGCGCTGGCCCGCCAGGGGATCGCCCTGCGTGCGGGACTGCACTGCGCGCCCCTGGCCCACCGTACGGTGGGCACGCTGAAAACCGGGACGGTGCGCTTCAGTCCGTCGGCCTTCAACACGTCCCAGCAGGTGGTGCAGTTCGCACAGATATTGCAGCGCACCATTCGTAAAATGTAACACTCTGGTCACAGAATTTTTGTTGCATTTTCCCAATATCTTTTATATAATGTTAGTATCTATTGTTATGCGTAGAATCACACCCGAGAGGGGAGGGATCACCCGTGGATAAAGTGCTGGCATTGATGGAAGATGTTGGGAGATACTTAACGCTTCTCAAGATCACGGACTTTCTGGACGTGGCCATTATATTCTTCCTAGTCTATAAGCTGCTGTCACTGGTGAAAAGCACCCGTGCGGAAAACATCCTGAAGGGCATCGGCATTTTCCTGCTGGCGCTGCTGGCGGCCCGTGCCCTGGATCTCCGCGCCGTCTATTATGTGCTGCGAAGTGTGGCGGAGATGGGCATTCTGGCGCTGATCATCCTGTTCCAGCCGGAGATCCGCCAGATCCTGGAGAAGCTTGGCAGCAAGAATATCCGCCTGATGCGGGTGTTCCGCCCGGAAAACGAGATCACCGAGCTGGAAAAGGCCATCGACCAGACGGTGATGGCCTGCAGCGAGATGAGCCGCACCAAGACCGGCGTGCTGATGGTGTTCGAGCGGAATATCAACCTGGACGACATCGTCCGCACCGGTACGGAGCTGGACTGCGCCGTGGTGTGCGAGCTGCTGAAGAATATCTTCTTCGTCAAGGCGCCCATGCATGACGGCGCGGTGATCGTCCGCCACGGGCGGATCATCGGCGGCGGCTGCATGCTGCCCCTGTCCAAGAACGTGAACCTGAGCCGCGATTTGGGCATGCGCCACCGCGCCGGCATCGGCATGAGCGAGAATTCCGACGCTGTGGTGGTCATCGTCTCCGAGGAGACCGGCTCCATCTCCGTGGCCATCGGCGGCATGCTCAAGCGGCACCTGATGCCCGAAACGCTGGGCAAGCTGCTGCGCAACGAGCTGATGCCGCCTGAGGAAGAACCGGACAAGCCGAAGCCGCTGCCGGTGCTGTCGTTCCTGAAGCGTCTGGGAAAGGAGGACGACGATGGAGAAGAAGAATAAGAAAGTCGTGCAGATCGTGCTGGCGGTGCTGATCACGCTGGCACTGTGGTGCTATATGGAGTTTTACGACTCTCCCAATTCCGAGCTCGTCGTCAAGGATATCCCGGTGGAGTTCACCAACGAGGACACCATTCTGGCGGAAAACGGATTGATGCTGCTGTCCGGCTATGATACGACGGTGGATCTGACGCTGCAGGGCAAGCGGAAGGTACTGATGAATCTGGATCCCTCTCAGGTTCGCATTGTGGCGGATACCAGCGGGATCTCCGCCGCCGGTGTGCAGACGCTGAACTATACCTATATCCTGCCCAATGGCATTTCCCCCTCGGATATCTCCGTGAAGAGCAGAAGTATCTATAATATCACCGTAACGGTGGGTACCCTGTACAGTAAGACCGTCCCCATTGAGGTGGATGTCAAGGGCCAGGCGGCCGACGGGTACTTTACCGGCGACATCACCATTGATCCCCAGACGCTGACCCTGCGGGCCGAGCGTGAGGACATGCTGAACGTCCACCACGCCAAGGTGACGGTGAATCTGGCCGGTGCTACCAGCACGCTGATCGAGACGCTGGAGTACACCCTGTATGACGCCAACGACGTACCGGTCTATAACGACAATATCCGGGCCTCCACCAAGCTGATCCAGGTGACGGTGCCGGTGCGCACCACCAAGACGGTGCCGCTGGAGATGGAGATGGTGGGCACGAACCTGATGAAATCGGTGATCGTGGACATCAAGCCCGCCTCCGTCACCCTGGTGGGCGAGGGAAGCACCCTGGATACCATCAATAAGCTGACGCTGGACCGCATCTATGTAGAGGATCTGGTGCCTGGCCTGAATGGCCCCTTTACCTACACCATCAAGCTGCCCGCCGGTGTTACCACTACGGACGGCACCAGCGAAGCCACAGTCACGGTGGCCATCGACGGCACCACCGAGGGCACGGTCACCCTGGACACCATCAACTGCGAGGGCGTAGCCGAAGGACTGAAGGCCGAGGTGACCGATCCGCTGCAGGTGATGCTGTGGGGCGACGAGGATGAGATTCAGAAGGTCACCGCCGCCGACATTCACGCCCGCGTGGATGTCAGCGGCATCACGGAAGAGGGCGACTACGTCCTGCCCGTGACCGTTACGGCGTCCTCCGAATCCGGCGTTACGGTGCGCGGCAGCTATGAGGTGACGGTACACGTCACCAGGCGGGAAGCCCCGGCCGAGGGCGGATAACGCCCTATCAAAAAAGAGGTAATGAACCATGACACAAATTGCTACGATCGAAAAAGACCTGGGCGGCGGCTATGCGGAGATCTCCGTACCCCGGAAGTCCGCCTGCGGTCACGACTGTGAGGAGTGCGCCGGCTGCGGCATGACCGGCGCGGCCATCAAGGCCCGGGCAAAGAACGACATCGGCGCGCAGCCCGGCGACAAGGTGGTGGTGGAGAGCAGCACTAAGAAGATCTTCGGCGTGGTGGCACTGGTGTATGTACTGCCGGTGGTGCTTTTCCTGCTGGGCTACTTCCTGTCGGAGGGCCTCTCCGAGGGGGCGCGGTACGCCATCGCCATCGCCGCCTTTGCGGTAAGCTTTATCCCCTGCGTGCTGTATGACCGCCACGCCAGGAAGAAGGAGCTGCTGACCTATCAGATCCTGCGTCTGTTCTGATGTTCGGCTATGTACGTCCGGCTGCCGACCATCTGACGGCGGAGCAGCAGGCGCGGTTTGAGGCAGCCTACTGCGGGCTGTGCCATACGCTGGGCAAACGCTATGGCATAGCCGGGCGCATGATCCTCAACTATGACCTGACGTTTCTGGCCATGCTGCTGTCAGATGGACAGCACACCGCCTGCCGCAGACGCTGCGTGATGCACCCCGGCAAAGGCCGGATGTGCGTCTGCGGCGACGACGCCTTTGATCTGGCGGCGGATATGAGCGTGATCCTGACCTGGTGGCAGATACAGGACGGCATTGCCGACCACGGCTTTTTCGGAGGCCTGAAATACCGGGCGGCATCCGTGCTGCTGCGGCGGGCCTACCGGAAGGCCAGGGCCAGACGCCCCGCCTTCGACGAGAGCACCCGCCGCCATCTGGAGGAGCTGGCCCGGCTGGAGGGGGAGCGCTGCCCGTCCATCGACGCGGCGGCGGATACCTTTGCCCGGCTGCTCTCCGACGCGGCAGGCGAGGTGCAGGAGCCGGTAAAGAGCCGGGTGTTGGCGCAGCTGCTGTACCACCTGGGCCGGTGGATCTATCTGATCGACGCGGCGGACGACCTGAAGAAGGACGTGAAAAGCGGCAGCTACAATCCCTTGCCGCTGCGCTACGCCCTTTCCGGCGATACGCTGACCGACGCGGCACGGCAGGAGCTGGCGCAGACGCTGGACAGCTCCATCCGCGCCATGGCCGCGGCCTTCGAGCTGTGGGACTTCGGCGATTACGGCCCGGTGATCGAGAGCACCGTGTACCGGGGCCTTTACGCGGTGGGGACCGCCGTTCTGGACGGCACCTTCCACCGGAATAAGAACGTTGTACGAAAGAAAGGGGGACACCCGCATGCGTGATCCCTATCAGGTGCTGGGCGTGCCCAGCACGGCCACCGATGACGAAGTAAAAAAAGCCTACCGGAATCTGGCGCGGAAGTACCATCCGGACAACTATCATGATAACCCCCTGGCCGACCTGGCCCAGGAGCGCATGAAGGAGATCAACGAGGCTTACGAGGAGATCCAGACCCAGCGCAAGCGGGGCGCTTCCGGCGGAGGCTACAGCACCGGCGCGTCCTCCGCGGGCTATAATCCCTACGGTAGCGCTGGCTACGGCGCGGGCTATGGCGCGTACCAGTCCTATACCGGCCCCTATCAGCGGGTGCGTGCCGCCATCCAGCAGGGCAACCTGAACCTGGCTGAGGAGCTGCTGAACGCCATGAAGGATCACGACGCCGAGTGGAATTTCCTCAAGGGCGTGCTGTGCACCCGCCGCGGCTGGCTGGATGAGGCCAAGCGCTATTACCAGACGGCGGTGCAGATGGATCCCGATGACGAGGAGTATCAGCGGGCGCTGGATATGGCCGAGGGCCGCCAGACCGCCTATCGTCCCAACGGCTACGGCCCGGTCAGCACCGGCAACTGCCATATGAGCCCGTGCCTGCCGTTCTGTCTGCCGCTGTTCTGCTGTCCCGGCGGCGGCTATTTCTACTGCTGTTAATCAACCGCGGCGGCCCAGCCGCCTGAAAGGAAGGAATATTGTGGTCAAGAGTATGACCGGCTATGGCCGGGCCCGGCAAACCCTGAACGGACGTGACATCACCGTAGAGGTGCGCTCCGTCAACAACCGCTATCTGGACTGCACGGTGAAGGTACCCCGCACCTACATCTTTGCCGAGGATATGGTGAAGTCCCATGTGCAGAAGGCCGTCTCCCGCGGCAAGGTGGACGTGTTCATCACCATCGACGCCGCCGGCGCCGACGAGACCGTGGTGGCCGTCAACGAGTCCCTGGCCCGCGGCTATTACGACGCGCTGATGAAGCTGAAGGAGACCTTCTCGCTGGAGGGCGAGCTGTCCGCCGCCACACTGGCCAAGTTCCCCGATGTGCTGACCGTCACCAAGGCGGAGGAGGATCTGGACTCTGTGGCCGCCGATATCGGCGCTGTGCTGGACGAGGCCCTTGCCGCCTATAACGCCATGCGCGCCACCGAGGGCGCCAAGCTGGCCGAGGATATCGCGGACCGCGCCGCCACCATCGAAGGCGTTGTGGCCAAGGTGGAGGAGCGTTCTCCCCAGACCGTGGCCGCCTACCGTGAGAAGCTGCTGGCCCGCATGCAGGAGGTACTGCAGTCCACCGCCGTGGACGAGAGCCGCATTCTGACCGAGGCCGCCATCTTCGCCGACAAGATCGCCGTGGACGAGGAGACCGTCCGCCTGCGCAGCCACATCGCCCAGCTGCGCACCATGCTGGAGAGCGGCCAGCCCATCGGCCGGAAGCTGGACTTCCTGATCCAGGAGGTCAACCGTGAGTGCAACACCATCGGCTCCAAGTGCAACGACCTGACCATCGCTCAGGACGTGGTAAACATGAAGGCCGAGGTAGAGAAGATCCGCGAGCAGGTGCAGAACATTGAGTAAGCTGCAGTTGATCAACATCGGCTTCGGCAACCTGGTGTCGGCGCAGCGGCTGATCGCCATCGTCAGCCCGGACAGCGCCCCGGTGAAGCGCCTGGTGCAGGAATCCCGCGACCGCGGGATGCTGATCGACGCCACCTATGGCCGAAAGACCGCCTCCGTGCTGATCATGGACAGCGACCACGTGGTGCTGTCGGCACTGAGCACGGAGAAGCTGGCGCCGCGCCTGGGCATGACGCCGGAGGATTTTACAGAGGAAGAGGGATAAGCATTGGAGAAGAAAGGCAAAACATTCATTATTTCCGGGCCGTCCGGCGTGGGAAAGAGCACCGTCCTTGGCGCACTGTTTGAAGGGCGCGACGACCTGTATTTTTCCGTTTCCGCCACCACCCGCGCGCCCCGTCCCACGGAGACGCCGGACGTGGATTACCACTTTATCGAGGCGGAGACCTTCCGCCAGTGGATTGAAGACGGCGAATTCCTGGAATACGCCGAGTATGTGGGCAATTTCTACGGCACCCCCAAGAAGTATGTGGACGCCGCCATGGACGAGGGCAAGGACGTGATCCTGGACATCGAGATCCAGGGCGCCACCCAGGTGCATGAGCTGCGGCCCAACGTGGTGCGCATCTTCATCGCGCCGCCCTCCTGGGAGGAGCTGGAGCGCCGCCTGACCGCCCGGGGCACCGATTCCCCGGAAAAGGTGCAGAAGCGCCTGCTGCGGGCCAAGGTAGAGTTGGAAAACGCTGGCCACTACGACTATTTCGTCATCAACGATACCGTGGATAACGCGGTGGCCGAGCTGCGGGCCATCATGCTGGCCGAGCATTGCCGCCCCGCCGACCGTATCGCGGAGCTGAATCAGTAACCACTTATCTTTGAATATATCGCCGAAAAGGCAGAAGGAGATAATATTATGTCTATGCTTTACCCCGCTATGAACCAGCTGACCAGCTACGTTCCCAACCGCTATATGATGGTCAACGTGGTGGCCCGCCGCGCCCGCCAGATCGCCGAAGAGGCCGAGATCAGCGGCGAGCATCTGGACGACAAGCCCGTCACCATGGCCATTGACGAGGTGGCCGACGGCAAGTTTGACGCCAGCACCATCGATTCCTCCATTCAGGAGTAACAACAGGAGAGGAGAACAGGGCTATGCGGATCGCGAAAATCGCCGTGGAAGCGGCGACCTATGCCATCGACAAGCCCTATTCCTATCTGGTGCCCGCCGAGATGGCGCTCGGTGTGGGCTGCCGCGTGCTGGCGCCCTTTGGCCGGGGCAACCGCACCAGCGAGGGGATCGTCCTCTCGCTGGAGGACGGCGTCCCCGCCGGGCCGCTGAAGGCGCTGCGCCTGAATCTGGACGGCGATCCTCTGATCTCCCAGCGGGAGATCAAGCTGGCGCTGTGGATGCGGCAGCGGTATTTCTGCACGTTTTACGACGCCATTCGCACGATCCTGCCCGCCGCCGTGTGGTACCATTACCGTGAGCTGTGGCGGATCGTCCCGGGCGCGCCCTGGCAGGGGCTGTCCGCCAGAGAGACGGCCCTGTGCCGGATGCTGGCGGAGGGCCCACAGGAGACTTCAACGCTGCGGGACGCCTTTGGCGAAGGTGCCGCCGCCGTTCTGCGGGGTCTGGAAAAGCAGGGGGTGGTCTCCCGCGAGACGGTGAGCCGCCGCAATGTACAGGACAAGACCGTGCAGTTGGTGCAGCTGGCCCTCTCGCCGGAGGATGCCGCCGCCTGGGCCAAATCCAAGAAGAAAAGCGCGCCCCGCATGTACGACGCGGTGCAGTTCCTCCTGCAGCAGAGCGAGGCCGCCGTCCACGAGCTGTGCTATTTCACCGGTGTCTCCCGCCAGACCGTAACCGCCCTGGAAAAACGTGGCGTCGTGACGCTGCGCACCCAGGAGGCCTATCGGATCACCGATAAGATCACCGCTGTAAAGGCAGAATCCATCACATTGAACGACGAGCAGCAGCGAGCGTATGCGGACATTTTAGGCCGCGCCGAAGCCGCGAAGGGCGGCGTCACGCTGCTGCAGGGCGTCACGGGAAGCGGCAAAACGCTGGTCTACATCCGCCTGGCCCAGGAGCTGCTGGCCCAGGGAAAGTCCGTGATGATCCTGGTGCCGGAGATCGCCCTTACCCCCCAGATGATGGCCCGGTTCACCGCCTATTTCGGCGACCGGGTGGCGCTGCTCCACAGCGCCCTGCGGGCCACGGAGCGCTATGACCAGTGGAAGCGCATCCGGAAAGGGGAGGCCACCGTCGTGCTGGGCACCCGCAGCGCGGTATTCGCGCCGCTGGAGCATCTGGGCCTCATCGTGCTGGACGAGGAACAGGAGAGCTCCTACGAATCCGAGCGGGCTCCCTGCTACCACGCCAGGGACATCGCCAAGTACCGCTGCATGACCGAGGGCTGCCATCTGGTGCTGGGCTCCGCCACCCCCACGGTGGAAACGGCGTGGCACGCCAAAAACGGTGACTATCACCTGGCGCTGCTGCGCCGGCGGTATAACCGCCAGTCCCTGCCGGGCGTGATCATCGCCGACATGCGGCAGGAGCTGCGGCAGGGCAACCTGACCGCCATCAGCCAGCCGCTGTATCATGAGCTGCAGGCCAATCTGACCCGGGGCGAACAGAGCATCCTGTTCCTCAACCGCCGGGGCAGCAGCCGCCAGCTTCTGTGTCCCAACTGCAGCTTTGTGCCCCAGTGCCCCCGGTGCAGCGTCTATCTGACGTATCACAGCGCCAACGGGCGGCTGATGTGCCACTACTGCGGCTATTCGGAAAAGGCGCCGGAGGCATGCCCGGAGTGCGGCACCCATCTGCGACATATCGGCTTCGGCACTCAGCGGGTGGAGGAGGAGCTGCGGGAGCTGTTCCCCGATACCCCCATTCTGCGGATGGACGCCGACACCATCGGCGCCGGGCACGAGGCCATATTGAAGGAATTTGACGAGAAAAAAGTCCCCATCCTCATCGGCACCCAGATGGTGGCCAAGGGGTTGGATTTTGAAAATGTCACGCTGGTGGGCGTGCTGGCGGCGGATCTGTCGCTGTATGTGGATCACTACCGCGCCTCCGAGCGGACGTTCAGCCTGCTGACCCAGGTGGTTGGCCGGGCCGGACGCGGCGAAAAGACAGGCCGCGCCGTGATCCAGACCTACACCCCCGGCAACGACGTGATCCAGGCGGCAGCCGTGCAGGATTACGAGCGGTTTTACGAGGGCGAGATCCGCCTGCGGAAGCTGCGGCGTGACCCGCCCTTTGCCGACCAGTTCATGGTGACAGTCACCGGGCCAGAGGAGTCCGCGGTGCGCCGCGCCATCCAGGAGATCAGCGACAGTCTGGCCTCGGCGTCCAGGCAGCCGCCCTATGACGCACTGGGCCTGATGATCCTGGGGCCCGCTCCCGCCCCGGTGGTAAAGGTCAACGACCGCTACCGCTACCGGGTGACCGTGATCGGCCGCAACGACAAGACCCTGCGGGGCCTGCTGGCGGCCTTTATGAAAGCGTTCTCAAAGCGCGGTGAAAACCGCAGTATGCAGATATACACCGATTGTAATTTGATGGATTAGAGGTAATGAAGTATGGCACTAAGGAAGATCGCGCTGCAGGGTGAGGAGTGCCTCACCAAGGTTTGCCGTCCCGTGACGGAATTCAATGACCGGCTCCACACGCTGCTGGATGACATGGCGGAGACGCTGGAGGATGCCGGCGGCGTGGGCCTGGCCGCGCCCCAGGTGGGCATCCTGCGCCGGGTCTGCATCGTGTTGAACGAGGATGACGAGATCATCGAGCTCATCAACCCCGAGATCGTCTATACCGAGGGGGAGGAGACCGCCCTGGAGGGCTGCCTCAGCGTCCCCGGCAAGTATGGCGAGGTCACCCGCCCCTATGTGGTGCGGGTCAAGGCACAGGACCGCGATGGCCAGTGGTTCGAGGTGGAGGACGAGGGCATCACCGCCCGCTGCTTCTGCCATGAGATCGAGCATCTGGACGGTCACCTGTTCGTGGAGCACACCGACCGTCTGATGGAGGGCGAGGAGCTGCAGCAGTGGCTGGCCGACCACGCCGATCAGTACGAGATCGAGGATGTGGAAGTCGAGGAAGAACAGTAATGCGGATCTTATTTATGGGCACGCCGGATTTCGCCGTGGCCTCTCTGAAAGCGCTGGTGGAGGCCGGGCATGAGATCTGCGGCGTGTTTACCCAGCCGGATAAGCCGAAAAACCGCGGCCACAAGCTGGCCTTCTCACCTGTAAAGGAATATGCATTGACACAGGATCTGCCGGTCTATCAGCCACTGAAGCTGCGGGACGGCACAGCTCTGGCGTTGGTGCAGGAGCTCCATCCGGAGCTGATCGTGGTGGCCGCTTATGGCCGCATCCTGCCGGAGGACATTCTGAATACGCCGCCCTACGGCTCCATCAATGTCCATTCCTCCATCCTGCCCAAATACCGGGGCTCGGCCCCCATCAACTGGGCCATTCTCAACGGAGAAAAGGTGACCGGCGTCACCATCATGTATATGGCCGCCGAGCTGGACGCCGGCGACATCATCCGCGTGGCGGAGACCCCCATCGATCCCGACGAGGACGCCCAGACCCTGACGGCGCGTCTGGCCCTGCTGGGCGCCGACGCGCTGGTGCAGGCGGTAAGCGACCTGAAGGACGGCACTGCCACCCGCACGCCCCAGGATCATACTCAGTTCACCTACGCCCCCATGCTGGACAAGACCATGAGCCCGATGGACTTCACCAAGCCCGCCCAGCAGCTCCATGACCAGGTACGGGGCCTGATCCCCTGGCCCTGCGCTACCGCCGAGCTGAACGGCGCCGCCGTGAAGGTCTATCGCACCGCCGTGGGCGAGGAGACCGCCGCCGCTCCCGGCTCTGTGGTAGAGGCCAATAAGAAGGGCATCGCTATCGCCTGCGGCGACGGTAAGCTGCTGCGCATTCTGGAATTGCAGGCCCAGGGCGGCAAGCGCATGGCCGCCGCCGCCTATCTGGCGGGCCATCCCATCCCCGTCTGCCTATGAACGAGAGACGGAAGGGCAACGCCCGTGATACCGCGCTGGAGGTGCTGCTGAGCGTCTCCGCCGCCAACGCCTGGTCCGACGGCAGCCTGAAGCGCACCATCGCCAAAAACGGCCTGGACAGCCGGGATGCCGCGCTGGCCAGCCGCATCGCCTACGGCGTGATCCAGAACCGCATGTATCTGGACTACTACATCAGCCTCTGGTGCACCCAGAAGGCGGAGCGGCTGGAGCCGCTGATCCTGAACATCCTGCGGATCGGCGCGTATCAGATCCTCTTTATGGATAAGATCCCCCACCGGGCCGCCGTCAACGAGGCGGTGGAGATGACCAAGCGCCACGGCCGTCCCCGCGCGGCGGGCATGGTCAACGCGGTGCTGCGGAAATTCGTCACCAACTGGCTGGATATGCCGGAGCTGCCCCGTGGCAGCACGGCGGACTATCTGTCGCTGCGGTACAGCCACCCCAAGTGGCTGGTGACCCGATTGATCGACATTCTGGGCGCAGAGGAGGCGGAGCAGTATCTCCGCTGCAACAACGCCATCGTGCCCACCACCATCCAGACCAACACCATGAAAACCACTCCCGAGGCGCTGGAAAAGGCCCTGCGTGCCACCGGCGCCGCGGTGGAGCCCCATCCCTGGCTGCCCGGCTGCTTCGAGGTCAGCGGTACCGGCGATATGGAGCGTCTCAGCGCTTTCCGCGAGGGCTTGTTCACCGTGCAGGACGCGGCGGCCCGCCTGGTGGCCACCGTGGCCGCGCCGCGGGAGACAGACCGGGTGTTGGACGTCTGCGCCGCGCCGGGCGGCAAATCCTTCGCCCTGGCCATCGACATGCAGGACAAGGGCGACATCCTGTCCTGCGACGTCCATCCCCATAAGCTGAAGCTTATCGACAACGGCGCGGCCCGCCTGGGCCTGCACTCCATCCGCACCGCCCTGGCCGACGGCCGTGAGCGGCACGAGGCATGGATCGAACAGGCCGACCTGGTGGTGGCTGACGTGCCCTGCTCCGGCCTTGGCATCATCCGCAAAAAGCCGGACATCCGCTACAAGAACCCCAAGGAGCTGGCAACGCTGCCCCGTGAGCAGCGGGCCATCCTGGAAAACGCCGCCGGCTACGTCCGTCCCGGCGGCACCCTGATCTACTCCACCTGCACCGTGCTGCCGGAGGAGAATCAGGAGGTGGTCACCTGGTTTCTGAAGGCCCACCCGGAGTTTCACCTGTCGCCCTTCGTGCTGCCCGCACCCATCGGCGGCTGCGACGGACACCTGACCCTGTGGCCGCAGCGCTGGGGCACCGACGGCTTCTATATCTGCCGTCTGGAAAAGGATAAGTAAGGAACTGCCTATGACTGACATCAAATCTCTGAATCTGCCGGAGATCACCCAACTGCTGTGTGAGATGGGCGAGCCCGCCTTCCGCGGCAAGCAGGTGTTCACCTGGCTGCACCGGGGCGTGACCTCCTTTGAGGACATGAGCAACCTCAGCAAGCCCCTGCGGCAGAAGCTGACGGAAAGCTGCCGCATCACGGTGCCCACGGTGGCGCGCAAGCAGGTCTCCCGGCACGACGGCACGGTGAAATACCTCTGGCGGCTGGAGGACGGCAACTGCATCGAAACGGTGCTGATGCGCTATCACCACGGCAACACCGTGTGCATCTCCTCCCAGGTGGGCTGCCGCATGGGCTGCGCCTTCTGCGCCAGCACCATCGCCGGAAAGGTGCGTGACCTGACGCCGTCCGAGATCCTGGATCAGGTGCTGTTCACCCAGCTGGACAGCGGTCTGGAGATCTCCAACATCGTGCTGATGGGCATCGGTGAGCCGCTGGACAATAAGGACAACGTCCTGAAATTCCTGGAGGTGGTCAACAGCCCGGACGGCCTGAACATCGGCATGCGGCACATCAGCCTGTCCACCTGCGGCATCGTGCCCCAGATCGACGCGCTGGCGGAGCTGAATCTGCAGCTCACCCTGTCGGTGTCCCTCCACGCGCCGGACAGCGAGACACGCTCAAAGATCATGCCGGTCAACAAGGCCTACGACGTAGAGGAGCTGTTCGCCGCCTGCCACCGGTATTTCCGGAAGACGGGCCGCCGCATCAGCTTCGAGTACGCCATGATCGACGGCGTCAACGACAGCGATTGGCAGGCGGATCTCATCGCCCAGCACATCAAGGGGATGCCGGGCCATGTGAACCTGATCCCCCTGAACGAGGTAACGGAAAGTCCGTTCAAGCCCAGCCGCCGCACGGCGGCCTTCCAGAAGCGCCTGGAATCCCACGGCATTACCGCCACCGTCCGGCGCAGCCTGGGCGGCGATATCGACGCTTCCTGCGGCCAACTGCGCCGCAAGGCCATGGAGGAGGAGAAACGATGAGAATTTGGGGCATTACCGACACCGGACTGGTGCGGCGTGAAAATCAGGACGCCTACGCCACCGCCGTGGCGGCGGACTGCACCGTGGCCGTGGTGTGCGACGGTATGGGCGGCACCAACGGCGGCCATGCCGCCAGCAGCATCGCGGTGGATACGCTGCTGCATGAGCTGCAGGCCGCGCTGAAGCCCGCCATGGGCTGGCCGCAGATCAACGAAGCCGTGCTGCACGCCATCGACCAGGCGAACCTGGCCATCCGCGCCCGTGCCCAGGAGGATGAGAGCCTGTCCCACATGGGCACCACCCTGGTGTGCGCCGTCTGCCGCGATACCGAGGCGGAGGTGTTCAACGTGGGTGACAGCCGCTGCTATCTCCTGAACGAGACCGGCATCCGCCAGATCACCCGGGATCACTCGGTGGTGGAGAACATGGTGGAGCGGGGCGACATCACCCCGGCCCAGGCCCGCCGCCATCCCCGCCGGAACCTGATCACCCGGGCCCTGGGCCCCGACGAAAGGGTAGAGGCCGACAGCTTCCGTGTCCCGTGGCAGCAGGGGGACTTCCTGCTGCTGTGTACCGACGGACTGGTCAATACCGTGACCGATCAGGAGATGCTGTTCGAGGTCATGCACGAAAGCGACCTGGACGGCTGCCTGGATCGTTTGATGGCTCTTGCCAAGGCACAGGGCGCGCCGGACAACGTGACCGTCGTCCTGCTGCAGAATCTATGAAAGGAGATGACCACAGATGGATCAATACATTGGAAAAATGCTGGATAACCGCTATGAACTGCTGGAGCTGATCGGCACCGGCGGCATGGCCAATGTCTATAAGGCCAAGTGTCATCGCCTTAACCGGCTTGTGGCCATCAAAATACTGAAAAGTGAGCTGGCGGAGAACGCCGAGTTCCGCCGCCGCTTCCGGGACGAATCCCTGGCGGTCGCCCAGCTCAGCCATGCCAATATCGTCTCCATTTACGATGTCTCCAGTTCCCAGGGCATCGACTACATCGTCATGGAGCTGATCGACGGCATTACCCTGAAGCAGTATATGGAGCGCCGGGGCAAGATGGACTGGCGGGAGGCGCTGCACTTCATCACCCAGATCATGCGGGGCCTCAGCCACGCACACAGCCGCGGCATCATCCACCGGGACATCAAGCCCCAGAACATCATGGTGCTGCGTGACGGCAGCGTGAAGGTGGCCGACTTCGGCATCGCCTGCCTAGCCGACGCCCACCAGACCCTGGCCCAGGAGGCGCTGGGCAGCGTCCACTATATCTCGCCGGAGCAGGCCAAGGGCGAGCGTCTGGACGCCCGCAGCGATATCTACAGCGCCGGTGTGGTGCTGTATGAAATGCTCACCGGCCGCCTGCCCTTCGAGGGGAACAGCGCCGTGTCCGTGGCCATCCAGCACCTCAGCAGCGTCCCCCTCAGTCCCCGCGAGCTGAACCCGGATATCCCCGAGGCACTGGAGCTCATCTGCATGAAGGCCATGAACGCCGACCTGAACAAGCGGTATCAGAGCGCCGACGCCATGCTGGTGGATCTGGAGAAATTCCGCAAGGATCCGGCCATCGACATGGACTATATCCGCACCGAGCTGGCGGACAGCGTGGACAGCCAGCCCACCAGCCAGGTCCCGGTGCAGCAGGTGGCCGCCGCGGTGAAAAAGCGCAAGGCCGCGGAAGAGACCGACGATGACGATTACGGGGATGACGATGATGACGTCGGCGCGTCGATCTTCGACTTTATCCGTGAGAATAAGAAGGTGATCGGTCTGTTTGCCGCGGGCATTGCGGCGATCGTGCTGATCTTTGTGCTGATCTTCGCGGGCTTCGGCGGCGAAAAGGATACCTCCTATAAGGTGCCCAACATTCTGGGTTATACCGTTGAGGAGGCCAACCAGCTGGACGGCATCAAGGATATCTTCACCATCGAGGTGGTGGGCACCCTGAACGACGACCACTACCAGCCCGGCCAGATCGTGCAGCAGGATCCCGCCGCCGATGTGGTGCGCTACAGCAACTTTGTCATCCAGGTCTATATCTGCGCCGAGCGGCAGGAGATCGCCATGCCCGACCTGCTGGGCAACGTGTACCAGACCGCCAAGATGAAGCTGCAGCAGTATGATCTGAATTTGAGAGTGGACCGCGAGGAAGCGTTCTCCGATGAATTCCCCGCCGGCCAGGTCATGGCGACCGACCCGGTGAGAGGCACTGTCCTGAAAAAGGGCGACAGCATCATGCTGACCGTCAGCAAGGGCCCGGAGAAGATCACCGTCCCCAGCTTTTTGGGCATGACCTACACCAAGGCCAAGGAGGAAGCGGAAAAGCTTGGCCTGAAGGTGGGCACGCCGGAGTATCGCTATTATGATCCCTTCGCCAGCGAGGGTGACGTGCTGGAGCAGAGCATCTCCGCAAACACCCAGGTGCAGGGCGGCACGGAGATCGTCTTTACCGTCTACGGCACGCCCGGCCAGCAGACACGCTCTGTCCGCGTCCAGTTCCTGATCCCTGACAAGTTCAGCGAGGAGGATACTGTCCGCGTGGAGTTCATCATGGACGATAAGGTGGTGGATACCAAGATCGTCAGCGGCTCGGACGCCTCGGTAGATTATGATTTCGAGGGCGAATCCGGCACCGCCTCCACGGTGTACGCCAGGATCAACGGAGAAGCGACGGACTCGCAGGTGATCAGCTTTTGAGCCGGGGCAGAATTGAGAAAGCCCTCAGCGGCTTCTACTATGTGAATACCGGCAGCGGGATCATCCAGTGCCGCGCCCGGGGCAAGTTCCGCAAGGAGGGCATGAGCCCCCTGGTGGGCGACTGGGTGGAGATCCAGGAGCTGGGCGGGGGAGAAGGGGTCGTCCAGACCATCGAGCCCCGCACCAGCCAATTCCAGCGGCCCGCCGCCGCCAATGTGGATCAGCTGGTGGTCATCGCCTCCGCCGCCATCCCTGTGACGGATCCCTACCTCATCGACCGCATCAGCGCCATCGCCACGCTGAAGGGCTGCCAGGTGCTGGTGGTGCTGAACAAGTGCGACCTGGATCGTGCGGACGAGCTCTACGACATTTACAGAGCCTCCGCCATCCCGGTGCTGCGGGCCAGCGCCGTCACAGGCGAGGGCATCCCCCAGCTGTACCAGGCCCTGCGCGGCAGGCTGAGCGTCCTCACCGGCAACTCCGGCGTGGGAAAATCCAGCCTGCTGAACGCCCTGGCCCCCCATTTTGACCTGCCGGTAGGGGAGGTCAGCAAGGCCCTGGGCCGCGGCCGCCACACCACCCGCCATGTGGAGCTGTTCCCCCTGGACGGCGATACCTATGTCATTGACACCCCCGGCTTCTCCTCCTTCGACGCCCAGTCCCTGGAATGGGAGCTGAAGCAGCACCTGCCGGAGACCTTTCCGGAGTTCGCCCCCTATCTGGACGGCTGCCGCTTCACCGGCTGCCAGCATGTGAAGGAGAAGGGCTGCGCCGTGCTGCAGGCGGTGAAGGAGGGAAGAATTCCCCAGAGCCGCCACCGCAGCTATGTGCGCCTCTATGAGGAGCTGAAGCCCCTGAAGGAGTGGGAGCAGAATAAGTAAGTCTCACACGGGAGACGCCGTCACCCGGCGGCGTCTCCGTTCTTTTTTCTTGCGCCGCCGGGTAAAATGTGGTATACTATGGGATAATCAAAGTCCCGAAAGGAGCGCATTGCATGCGAGTCATCGACCTGGAAAACATCAATAACGCCATGCGGAACGAGACCCAGTTCGTCCTGCGCTGCGAGGAGGTCTTTCACGATAAGATCAGCGCCGCAGCCGCCTCCATTCTCTCCACCCGGCAGGAACGCCCCGTGGTGGCGCTGACCGGCCCCTCCGGCTCCGGCAAGACCACCACCGCCCTGCGGCTGGAGGACTATCTGAAGAACCTGGGTGTCAAGGTCAGCGTGATCCATATGGATAACTTCTTCCTGCCTCTTGACCGCCGTCCCCCCGAGCTGACGGATTGGGAGTCCCCCTATTGCGTGGACGTGGACAACCTGATCGGCTGCATCAGCCGCCTGATGGACGGCAAAGAGGTGGAGATCCCCTGGTACGACTTCAAGAACGGCACCACCGGCGGCTATACGAAGATGCAGGGCTATACCGATGCCGTCATCATTGCCGAGGGCATCCACATGCTCAACCCGCTGATCTTCGATAAGATCAGCGGCGTGGCCAACGGCGTCTATGTGGCGCCCCGCACCCGTATCATCACCAACGACGACAAGATCGTCCGGCCAGAGCAGCTTCGGGTGGCCCGCCGTATGATCCGCGACTACAACACCCGCGGCCACAGCATCGCCGAGACGGTGGACCGGGCCCAGAGCGTGGATCGCGGCGAGATCAACTATATCCAGCCCTACAAGAGCAACGCCGCCATTCACATCGACACCTTCCACGACTACGAGCCCTGCATCCTGGCCAAATACCTCAACGAGATCCCCTGCTTCCGCGAGGAGATGACACCGGAATTCCTGGAGGCCCACGGCCTCACCGACCTGATGAAGGTGGTGCGGGGCGTTCCGCCGCTGCACTGTCCCTATGTGCCCCAGAACTCCCTGGTACGCGAGTTCGTGGGCGGAAGCTGCTACGAATATTGATCTCAATTCTGAAGGAGTGATATCCATGATTATTACCATCAGCCGTGAATTCGGCAGCGGCGGCCGTGAGCTGGGCAAGCGCCTGGCGGAAGCCCTGCATATCCCTTGCTACGACCATCAGATCATCGAGATGATCGCCAAGGAGAACGGCCTGAACACCGACTATGTGGCCAACGTGGGGGAGAAATGCATCGAAGCTGCCTACCCCATGACCATCGGCCACCGTCTGGCCATGATGCCCGTCACCGTGATGGATCAGCCCATCCGCGTGGCCGTGGCCCAGCGGCAGCTTCTGGAGAAGTTCGCCCAGCAGGGCGACTGCGTCATCGTGGGCCGCTGCGCCGACGTGATCCTGAAGGACTACCATCCCCTGAACCTGTTCGTCTATGCCGACATGGACGCCAAGGTGGAGCGCTGCATGAAGCGCGCCCCGGAGGGTGAGCATCTGACCCGCCCCGAGATGGAGAAGGCCATCCGCCGCATCGACAAGGAGCGTGCCCAGAACCACCTGATGTACGCCGACACTAAGTGGGGCACCAAGGAGGCCTATCACCTGTGCGTCAACACCACCCACCGCGAGATCAAGCAGTTGGTGCCCGCCCTGGCCCAGTTCTGCAAGGACTGGTTCGCCACCGCCGAGTAAAGGCTGCCGCCTGCAAAGGAGAATCACCATGAAGATCCGCTTCAACGACGATCCCAAGATCGTGGAGACGGTGCGGGAGGGTCTGCGGCGCAAGGATGGCTATTGCCCCTGCCGCCTGCAGCGAACGCCGGAGAATATCTGCATGTGCCAGGAATTCCGGGATCAGATCGCCGACCCCAACTTCGAGGGGTACTGTCACTGCCGCCTCTACTACAAGGAAAAATAACAGAAAAGCCTCCGCAATAGCGGAGGCTTTCTTCTGTATAGAAGGGAATAGAGAAAGAACCGCCGTCCGCTTATTGCGGACGGCGATCCTTTTACCGGGAAACAATGTAAAACTGGAAACTTCAGTTACAGAGTAGCATGCAGCTTGGCAGCACGCTTCTTGCCGTACAGGCAGCAGGCGACCACATAGGCGATGGCAGCGCAGACACCGATGATGTAAGCGGGAGTCCAGGGGATGTTGAAGCCGATGTGCGCGTTGGCAATGTAGGTCACGCAGATGAAGGTGTAGAAGCCGCCGGGGATCATGGGCATCCAGGCAAACTTGCTCTTGCCGTTCTCGAACATCCATGCAGTGATGCACAGGAAGGCGAACAGAGACAGGGTCTGGTTGGCCCATGCGAAGTAGCGCCACAGGATCATGAAGCCGTTGCTGTTGGTCTTGGCGAACACCAGGATGGCGATGACCAGAACGAAGATAGGCACAGCCAGCTTGATACGCTTGCCGTTGGTGGACTGGTCGATGTGCATGGTCTCAGACAGGCTCAGACGCAGCGCACGCAGTGCCGTATCACCGGAGGTGATGGGCAGAACGATAACGCCGATCAGGGCGATGATGCCGCCCACGTTGCCCAGCAGGTACTTGCAGACCACGCCGACAGTGCTGGTGGCCAGAGTGGCGTTGGGCTCCTGCAGAGCCAGGTTGTACACGCCCATAGCACCGGCAGCCCAGACCATGGCGATGAAGCCTTCCAGCACCATCATGTTATAGAAGGTGTTGCGGCCCTGACGCTCGCTCTTCATGGTACGGGAGATGATAGCGGTCTGGGTGGAGTGGAAGCCGGACAGAATGCCGCAGGCAACCGTCACGAAGAAGATGGGCAGGAAGTGTCCGTTGGAGAAGTAGTCCGCATAGGTGAAGGTGCCGACCTCGCCGGTAGCGGCGTTAGTCAGGTTCAGCACGGGAGCGGACCAGCTCTCCCAAACGTTGATCAGAGGCATCTTGGTAGCAAAGATACCGATGAACACGCCGACAGCGGAGAACAGCAGGATGCCGCCGAAGATGGGGTAGATCTTACCGATGATGGCGTCGATGGGGAACACGGTGGCGATCAGATAGTACAGGAAGATGGCACCGTAGATGACCCAGGTGGAAACGGAAGTGGCCTTGCCGTCAAAGCCGAAGACCTGAGTGGCCGCGATGTCGCCGGGGGTGTAGATAAACACAGCGCCCACCAGCAGCAGCATCACGCACACAAACACGTTGTAGAACTTATAGATACCCTTGGTGGAGTACTTGCGGATCATCTCGGGCATCTGGGTACCGCCGTCACGCAGGCAGATCATGCCGGAGAAGTAGTCGTGCATAGCACCGCCGATGATATTGCCGATAGGAATGGTCAGGAATGCGATGGGCCCGAACAGGATGCCCTGGATCGGCCCGATGATGGGGCCGGTGCCCGCGATGTTCAGCAGGTTGATCAGGCTGTTTTTCCAGCCGCGCATGGGAACGAAGTCCACGCCATCCTCTTTCGTATAGGCGGGGGTCTTCCGGTCGTCAGGGCCAAAGACCTTTTCGCAGAACCGTCCGTACAGGGCGGCGCCGCCGATGAGGATCACGAGACCAATAATGAATGTCGTCATAATCTCATACTCCTTTTTTACCGGTTTTATTTCTCCAGAGTTCCCGGACAACTCTGGATTTGATTGCACTAGTATAACAGAAAATTCATAATATGCACGTTAAGAAAAAATACGAGTACATAAATTATTCATAAATAAAACGACAGCATCTGACAAGAAAAAACAGAATCTTGCAAAAGTAGTCATAACAGGAAACTCTGCCATTTGTTTGTGAGAAGTCAAACATTAGCAGAAGTTAACTCAAAGGAAACGGGAGGCATGGCCAACGCCATACCTCCCAGTTATTGGAAATGGTACCGTTACCGGTATTGTTACCGGGAACGATGCCGCTTGATGGAGAAGCCGAACACCAGTCCGCAGAGGCCGCCGATGATATGGGTGAGCTGTGATACATTGTCCGAACTGGTCAGACCATCCAGCAGCTCTCCGCCCAGGTAGAAGATCACCACCAGGATCAGGGTAATAGGGATGCCCTCCTTGCCCATCTCCGTAAAGGAGGACAGCACGATCATCATAAACACCACGCCGCTGGCTCCCAGCAGAACGGTGGTGGGGAAGAAGAGAAACTGCACCAGTCCCGTCACCAGCGCCGTGGCGGCGATGCAGAGGGCTGTGGTCCGGTGGCCATACTTCTCCTCGATCCCCGGCCCCACCAGCAAAAGCAGCAGCATGTTGCCCATGTAGTGGTCATAGTCCGCGTGGCCCAGCACATGGCCAAAGAAGCGGACGTAGGTCAGCGGATCCGACAGGGCGGATCGGTATACGCTGAAGTAGCGGTAGGTGGTCGCTCCGTCCGTCCAGTTGCCCAGCAGCAGCGCCAACAGCGCCAGCAGGGCAAAGGTCAATATCACCGGCGCGTTGAACCGGATCACAAGCCGTCGTTTCAATGGAAATTCCTCTTTTCAAATCGTAATGAAGTTATTATAATAGATATATTGAACTTTGTAAACGGGAGGTTTCTCCATGAAGAGGATGAAGCGATGGGTAAAGATACTATTATGTATCGTGCTGGCGCTGGTGGTTTTGGTGGGCGCGTATGTGGCCTATGTGTTTATCGACTACCATCGCATCGGCGACATGGCGCTGACGCCGGAGGGCGACGCCGCCAGGCCAGCGCTGACGACAGGTGAGACCTATACCATTGTCTCCTACAACATCGGCTTCGGTGCCTATGAGGATGACTACGGCTTTTTCATGGACGGCGGCACCCAGTCCTGGGCTTGGAGCGAGGAGCGCCTGACGGCCAACGTGGAGGCCATCGCGGCCTTCCTGGCCCAGCGGCAGGCGGATCTTTGTCTGGTGCAGGAGGTGGACATCGACTCCACCCGCAGCTACCATGTGGATGAGCGGCAGCCCCTTTATCAGGCGCTCCCCAGCATGAGCCATGTATTTGCCCAGAATTACGACTCGCCCTTCCTGCTGTACCCCCTGACCCAGCCCCACGGCGCGTCCCGTTCCGGGCTGCTGACCTTCTCGTCCGCCGCCATCACCTCCGCCAAGCGGGTGGAGCTGCCGGTGGAGAACAGCGTCATGAAGCTTCTGGATCTGGACCGGTGCTATTCCGTCAGCCGGATCCCCATGGAGGGCGGTAAAGAGCTTGTCCTTTACAACCTTCATCTTTCCGCCTATACCTCCGACGGTACCATCGCCACGGAGCAGCTGAAGCTGCTGCTGGCGGACATGCAGGCGGAGTACGAGGCCGGAAACTGGTGCGTGGCCGGCGGCGACTTCAATAAGGATCTTCTGGGGGATTCCGCCCAGTACTTCGGTGAGGCAGATCAGGAATACTCCTGGGCTCAGCCCATCCCGGAGGGCACCTTTGATGGCTATGACATCTCCCTGGTGGCCCCGCTGGACGAGCGTGATCCGGTGCCCAGCTGCCGCAATGCCGACAGTGCCTATCATCAGGGGCAGTATGTGCTGACGGTGGATGGCTTCATGGTCTCCGCCAACGTCACGGTGGAGAGCGCCGGGGTGATCGACACCGGCTTCCGGTGGTCGGATCACAATCCGGTCACCATGACGTTCACCCTGCAGGAACAATAACCCCTTTTTATGTACCGATAACCGCGGTTAATGTACCGAAAATCATGCAAAAAATGCATCCGCAGCCTTCGGCTGCGGATGCATTTTTTGCATTTTTTCACATTTCGCGCTTGATGCAGGCGATGGCGCCCTTTTCCAGCCGGCTCACCTGGGCCTGGGAAATGCCGATCTCCGATGACACCTCCATCTGGGTCTTGCCCTGGCAGAACCGCAGCGCCAGGATATTCCGCTGCCGCTCGTCCAGCCGGGCAATGGCGTCCTTCAGGCTGATCTGCTCCAGCCAGTGCTCGTCGCTGTTGCTGTTGTCCCGCACCTGATCCATAACGCAGACGTTGTCCCCGGCGTCGGAGTACACCGGCTCATACAAGCTGACGGGATCCACAATGGCGTCCATGGCCATCACCACATCCTCCCGTGGGATGCCCAGATGGGCGGCGATCTGCTCCACCGTTGGCTCACGCTGGTTCTGGGACATCAACTGCTCCCGGGCCTGCAGCACCCGGTAGGCGGTGTCCCGCATACTGCGGCTGACCCGGATGGCGCTGTTGTCCCGTAGATACCGCCGGATCTCACCTACGATCATCGGGACGCCGTAGGTGGAAAAGCGCACAGGCTGGCGGATATCGAAGTTGTCGATGGCCTTGATAAGGCCGATGCAGCCCACCTGAAACAGATCGTCCACATTCTCGCCCCGGCCCAGAAAGCGCTGGATCACCGACAGCACCAGCCGCAGATTGCCGCAGATCAACTGCTCACGGGCATCGGTGTCCCCCTCGCGGCAGCGCCGCAGCAGCGCCATCATCTCGTCATTTTTCAGCACCTTCAGATCTGCCGTGTTGATGCCGCAGATCTCCACCTTCCCCCGCATGAACGCGCCTCCATCTCTTGATTTGCTTCCAGTATTTCCGGCGTTCATGGCGGTTATTCTCCGCCGCGAAAAGAATGTGGAATCGACAGAATGGGACAGCCCGGGCGGCGCATATACTCCCCTTGAGGTGGGAAATATGCTTGTAAGATTTTGCCAACTGCGGCGGAAGGAGGTCATCAATCTCTGTGACGGCTGCAAGCTGGGCTATGTGGGAGACCTGGAGATCTGCCTGCCGGAGGGAACGGTGAAGGCCATCATCGTGTTCGGCCCCTGCCGCTTCTTCGGCCTGTTCGGCAGGGGAGAGGACTACTACATCCCGTGGGACTGCGTGCAGAAGTTCGGGGACGACATCGTGCTGATCGACAAGCCCTTTCAGCGGCGGGACGGGCCGCCGAACCAGAAAAAGCGGCGCAAATTCTGAAAAAGTCTCCTGAACGGGGCAAAATAGTAGAAAAAATGAGAAAAAATACCTTGCAATCGGGATGCCGTTATGGTATCATGTATCGGTCGGAATCCGCACAGCTTTTGATCACCGGCCGGTGCTCTTTACGGAGGGTTAGCCGGTGAGATGACGGAGCTGGAGGTACAAAACTAAACATCAAAGGAGAAACAAAAAATGGCAAACGTCGTATCCATGAAGTCCCTGCTGGAAGCAGGCGTCCACTTCGGTCACCAGACCCGTCGCTGGAACCCCAAGATGGCTC
>USAT01000003.1 GCA_900552725.1 uncultured Eubacteriales bacterium
AAGCGCGGGTCGGAGCGATTTCTATATTTGTCAAAAAAGGGCTACGCCCTTTTTTGACAAGCTGAGCAGGGCTGCTTCCCACGGGAAGCAGCCCTGTTTTCATGCCCTTACACCAGCAGCAGGATCGCCGCCGCGACGGCGATGACCGCGCCCACGGCGCTGATGACGCCGTAGATCTTCTTGGATTCCGGATCGTGCTTTTCCTTGGACAGGTAGTAAAGACCCGCGCCCAGGATCAGCACACCGATGACGATGGCGATGATTTTGATGATCATTTGATTTTCCTCCCGTTTGTTTATTTCTTTTTCCAGTTCAGCAGAAACGCCGAGCTGGTGATGACCAGCACGGAACCGGCGTTATGTACCAGCGCGCCCACCACCGGGTTCAGCGTGCCGATGATGGCCAGGATGATGGCTGCGAAGTTCAGCGCCATGGAGAAGGTCATGTTCAGCTTGATGGTGGTCATCATCCGATGGGACAGGGCGATCAGGTGGGGCAGCTCCTTCACCTCGTCGTCCACCAGGGCGATGTCCGCCGCGTCCACGGCGATGTCGCTGCCCACGCCGCCCATGGCGATGCCCACCTCCGCCCGCTTCAGGGCCGGGGCGTCGTTGACGCCGTCGCCCATCATGCACACACTGCGGCCCTGGGCCTGATAGCCGTCGATGGCGGTCATCTTGTCCTCCGGCAGGCAGTTGGCCCGCACCTCCTGAATGTGCAGCCGCTGGGCGATGGCCCGGGCGGCATTTTCGTGGTCACCGGTCAGCAGCACCGGCTGTACGCCCAGCGCCGTCAGGGCGTCCACCATCTCCGCGCTCTCCTGCCGGATGGTGTCGGACAGGGCGATATATCCGGCGTAGGTGCCGTCCACCGCCAGATAGGTGACGGTGCAGCCCTGGGCCAGATAGTCCCCGGCCTCCTCCGTCAGGGTCACCCCCTGCTCCCGCAGCAGCTCCGGATTGCCCGCCAGCAGGCCGCGGCCCTCCACGCGGGCGCTGATGCCGCGGCCGGGGATCATACGGAATTCCCCGGCGTCGGCCAGCGCCGCGCCGGACCTTTTGCAGCCGCGGACGATGGCCTTGCCCAGGGGATGCTCGGACATCTGCTCGGCAGAGGCCGCCAGACGGTACAGCTCCTCCTGCGGCAGTTCCGGCAGGACGCTGACCACCGCGGCCACCTCCGGGGTGCCGTAGGTCAGCGTGCCGGTCTTGTCAAAGGCCACCACCTTCATCTTGGCCAGCCGCTCCAGCGCGTCGCCCTCACGGACGAGGAAGCCGTGCTTGGTGGCGTTGCCGATGGCGGCCATAATGGCCGTGGGCGTGGCCAGCACCAGGGCGCAGGGGCAGAACACCACCAGAATGGTGACGGCCCGGATGATCTGGCCGGAAATGAGCCACGTCAGGGCCGCGGCCGTCAGGGCGATCACCACGATCCAGGTGGCCCACCGGTCGGCGATGCCCACGATCTTGGCCTTGCCCGCGTCGGCGGACTGCACCAGGCGGATCATCCGCTGGATGGAGCTGTCCGCGCCCACACGGGTGGCCCGCATCTCGAAGGCACCGAACTGGTTCATGGTGCCGCTGGACACCTCGTCCCCGGCGGACTTGTCCACCGGCAGGGATTCGCCGGTCATGACCGCCTGGTTGATGGAGGTCTGTCCCGACAGGATCACGCCGTCCACCGGCACGCACTCGCCGGGCAGCACCCGCAGGGTGTTGCCCACCTGCACCTGCTCGGCGGGGATCATGCTCTCCGCGCCGCCGCGCAGCACGCGGGCCGTCCGGGGCGTCAGGTGCACCAGCTTTTCGATGCCGGCCCGGGCCTTGGCCACCGTCAGCTCCTCCAGCAGGCCGCCCAGCTGCATAATGAAGGCCACCTCACCGGCGGCAAAGTCCTGGCCGATGCACACCGAGGCGATCAGCGCCAGGGACACCAGCACGTCCGCCTTGATGTCAAAAGCCGTCACCAGGCCGATGATGGCCTCCAGCACAATGGGCACGCCGCACAGGATGATGGCGATCCACGCCATATCAAAGGAGAAGGGCTGCCATTTCGCCAGGCTGCAGATCACCGCGATGCCGGAGATCACCAGCAGCGTCACGTCCTTTTTGATGCCGCCCCACTCCAGCAGCCCCTCCAGTTTTTCCATCAGTGCTTGCATGTTGTCTCGTCTCCTTTATACCGTACAGGGTATGGGTATAATATGCCCCTATAGGTGTCACTTGTCAAGTGGGAAGGAGAGAAATATTTCCGCGTTTAAGGCGCCCGGTCGAAAGCGGTGCGGAAGGGAAGGGGGGCAAGGTCCCGCGCATTTTTACAAAAAAATTTTATAACCCTCTTGACACACAATACTACGTGTTGTATAGTATAACGCGAAAGGGGGCATGACATATGCTTGACCCACAGATGAAGCGGGGATTGCTGGAAGCCTGCGTACTGTCGGCGCTGGCCAGGGGGGACTCCTATGGCTATAAGATCGTGAAGGATCTGTCCGTGTGCGTGCAGGTGTCGGAATCCACACTGTATCCCATCCTGCGGCGGCTGGAGAGCGGCGGCGCGCTGACGGTGTACAGTGTGGAGCACAACAGCCGCCTGCGGAAGTTTTATCATCTGACAAAACAGGGGCGGCAGCAGCTGGCCGCCGCTGTGGAGGATTGGAAGGAGCTGGAATCGATGTATGAATTTATCAGGGGAGGGCTGCAGCATGAGCAAGGCTGATTTTCTGCGTCTGCTGGAGCGGGCGCTGGCGCAGCTGTCGGAAGAGGAACGCCAAAAGAATCTGGAGTATTACAGCGAGCTGCTGGACGATATGATGGAGGAGGGCATGACCGAGGCGGAGGCTACCGCCAAGCTGGGCAGCCCCGGCCAGATCGCCCAGAGCATCCTGCAGGAGATGCCGCTGGGTAAGCTGGTCAGCACCCGCATGAAGCCCAAGAGCGGCTGGACGCCGCTGGCCATCGTGCTGGCGGTGGTGGGCAGCCCTGTGTGGGTGCCGCTGCTGCTGGCGGGCGTCGCCGTCGTGCTGGCGCTGTTCGTGTCCATCTGGGCGCTGGGCTTTGCAGCGATCGCCGTGGTGATCGCTCTGGCCGTGGCCGTGGTGGCCGCGCCCATCATCGCCATCCGGGCCGCGATGCTGACGCTGCCGGTGGGCCTGATGCTGCTGGGCGCGGGACTGGTGCTGCTGGGCCTGTGCGTGCTGGGCGGATTGATGGCAGTGGAGCTGTGCAGGCTGCTGTGGCAGCTGACGGTGTGGCTGGCCCATAAGATCAAGGGCCTGTTCATCCGGAAGGAGGAAAATGTATGAAGAAATCGGTAAAGATCACGCTGATCGTGGCGGCGGCGTTGGTAGGACTGGGCCTGTGCCTGTCGGCGGCGGGCTTTGCCATGGGTGGACGGTTCAGCGAATTGAAAGATCTGCATCTTGATCCCGCCACGGGGAAGTGGGAGCAGCAGTCTACACGGGAGCTGACGGAGGATCTGTATGCCGGCGGCGACTACATCTCCGACAAGACGGACATCACCATTCTGGATATCGACTGGATCACCGGCGACGTCAAGGTGCGGCTGACCAATAACGGCACCATCACAGTAGAGGAAATGGTCAGCGACAACGGTTACGATGCCCATCCCATGGTGGTGACAGATGACAGCGGCATCCTGAAGATCCGCTATGCCGATAAGGCGTGGATGAACGCGATAGATCCGCCGCAGAAGGCGCTGACGGTGTACCTGCCCCGCGAGGTGGCGGAGAACCTGACGGAGGTGAGCTTCAGCAGCGTGTCCGCCGATTTCGATGTGGATCCGCTGACGGTGCGGGAGAAGTTCGCGTTCAGCAGTGTCTCCGGCGACCTGAAAACCGACGCCATCACGGCGGAGAACGTAAATGCGGAGGTAAGCACCGTGTCCGGCAAGATCGAGCTGGACGGCAGCTTCCTTCGTGTGACCGGCGAGAGCACCAGCGGCGAGATCGATGTGAAGCTGCGCAACTGCCCCGAAAAGCTCAACATTGTCACCGTCAGCGGTGATGTGGAGCTGGAGCTGCCGGACAGCACGAATTTCTGGCTGGGCTACGATACGGTGTCCGGCGAGATAGACTGTGAGGTTCCCGTCCAGCGAGACGGCGAGCACTACTACCGTGGGCTGAGCATGGGGTGCGATATATCCATCAGCACCACCAGCGGCGATCTGAAGATCGAAAGACTGGACTGATACGCAAAAAAGAGACCTGTGCACAGCACAGGTCTCTTTTTTATATGTCAGTTTTTGGCGCTCAGCTCCACGGCGTGGCGCAGGAAGCTGAGGGGCGGCACCGGCCCGGGCAGCTGCATGGTGAATACCATCTGGGGCGTTTTCGGCTCCCGGAGGGACAGACCGTCGCAGTCGGTCATCACCGGGGCGGTGATGGTAAAGGGGCGGGTATCGGGGCCCACCACCTCCAGTTCGTCACCGGCGGCGAACTTGTTCCGCAGACTCAGCGTGGCCAGGCCGTTGGCATCGCAGCCGGTCACCACGGCGCAGATCTGCCAGTCCCGTATGTACCGGGCGTTGTCGTAATACTGCCCGGGCTGGCCGTAGAAAAAGCCGGTGGAGTAGTGCCGGTGGCTGACGTGCTCTACCTCGTCACGCCAGACCGGGTCAATGGGGCGGCCTGCCGCGATGTCGTCCAGCACATGGCGGTAGGCCCCGGTGACGATGGCGGCGTAGTAGCCAGACTTGGCACGGCCCTCGATCTTCAGGCAGTCCACCCCCGCGTCCATGAGGTCGTCCAGATGGTCGATCATGCACATGTCGCGGCTGTTCATAATATAGGTGCCCTTTTCATCCTCAAACACGGGGAAGTATTCGCCGGGGCGCTTTTCCTCCATCAGGGCGTACTGATAGCGGCAGGGCTGGGCGCACTGGCCCCGGTTGGCGTCCCGGCCCGTCATATAGTTGCTGAGCAGACACCGTCCCGAGTAGCTGACGCACATGGCCCCGTGACAGAAGGTCTCGATCTCCAGCTCTCTGGGCACCTTGGCCCGGATGGTGCGGATCTCGTCCAGACTCAGCTCACGGGCCAGCACCACGCGGGCGGCCCCCAGATCGTACCATGCGGCGGCGGAGGCGTAGTTGGCGATGGACTGCTGGGTGGAGATATGCCGCTGACAGTGGGGGGCGTATTTGCCCGCCAGCGTAAAGGCGCCCAGGTCGGCCACGATCAGGGCGTCCACCCCGGCGTCGTCCAGCCGCTCCAGATGGGCGGGCAGCCGCTCCACCTCACCGCTGCGGGGCATGGTGTTGACGGTGACGTGCACCTTCACGCCGTGGTCATGGGCGTATTGTACGGCCCGGGGCAGCTCCTCGTCGGTAAAGTTACCGGCGAAGGAGCGCATGCCGAAGGCGGTGCCCGCCAGGTACACCGCGTCGGCGCCGTAGGCCACGGCCATCTGCAATTTTTCCCAGTCCCCGGCAGGGGACAGCAATTCAGGCTTTTTCCGTTCCATCAGTCAGGCTGGTACATGTCGCTGTTGATAAAGGCGAGATGTTCGTTGTAGGTCTTGAAGAAGTGGTTCACGCCGTCCTTTCCGGCGGCGAAGTAGTAATACTCGGTGTCGTTGGGATAGATGGCCGCCATGATGGAGTCAAGGCCGGGGCAGCAGATGGGGCCGGCAGGCAGTCCGGGATACTTATAGGTGTTATAGGGGCTGTCCAGATTCTGGTCAAAGGCGGTCTTGTCCTTGCCCTCCAGAGACAGGGCGTAGTAGATGGTGGTATCCAGCTGCAGATAGCCGTAGGTCTCCCGGTCGGTGGTGTTCAGACGGTTATAGAGGACGGAGGCGATGTTCTTCCGCTCGGTCTCATCGCCGATACCCTCCTTCTCGATGATGGAGGCGATGGTGACGATGTCGTGCAGGGAGTAGCCGCTGGCATTGATGTCGGCCATCATGTCGTCGTCAAACTGGGCGACGAAGTTGGTCAGCATGGTGTCGATGTCGTACACGGCGGTCTTTTCCGGATCAAAGGCCTGGGTGGTGGGGAACAGGAAGCCCTCCATGCGGTTCACCTTGCCCAGCATGTCCTCCTTCAGGAAGCTGTAGCTCTGGAACTCGAAGTTGGCGCAGGCGTCCTCCAGCTCCTCGCGGGTGGAGACGCCCTTCTTCACCATCTCGTCGATGATCTCGTTGACTGTCAGTCCCTCGGGGATGACCACCTCGATCCAGCCGTCCTTGTTGACCTTGTCGGCCTCATAGTCGTGCATGTTCAGGATCAGGCTGCGGTAGTCCATGTCGCTGTTCAGCTTATACTCGCCGGGGTCGATGTTCTTGCTGGCGTGGAAGAAGATGCCGCAGAACTTGAAAAAGCCCCGGTAGTTGATGAGGCCCGCGTCCTTCAGCTTCTTGGCCACGTCGCCCACGCTGTCCCCCTCGTCCACGGTGATCTTGACCTCTACGTAGTCCTTGTTCAGGGAGCACAGGTCGTTGAACAGCAGCCAGCCGATCCCGGCCAGCAGGCAGGAGCCCAGCACCACACAGGCCAGGTAGATGGCGGTGCGCTGGGAGGCGCGCTTGCTCTTTTTCTTCTTCTTTTTGGGGGCATGACCGCTGCCCGCGCTCTGGCGGCGCACCTCTTCGGCGTTA
Organism: uncultured Eubacteriales bacterium; assembly: GCA_900552725.1. Lineage (GTDB taxonomy): Bacteria > Bacillota > Clostridia > Oscillospirales > Oscillospiraceae > Vescimonas. Next base: position 6,618 of record USAT01000003.1, read on the forward strand.
TAATAGGCGGTCTCGAAATTGTTGTTCTGATCTTTGGGCATAGTCGTATATTCCTTTCTTGTGAAAGCTCGGCATTACAGCAGGTCACGAAGCTTGTCCAGCACCTCGGCATGGATCTCCTCGCGGCTGCGCATCACGCCGTCTCTGGCACAGTCGATCCTTGTCCAGCCGCAGTAGTCCGTCACAAAGGCGGCGTTTTCCCGGCAGCGGCGCAGGTAGTCCTCATCCTGCTCGTGGACGTCGGCGGTGGTGTGGGTGGCCTGCTCCCGCAGGCGCATCATCTGCTCGCTCAGCTCCGTGGGCAGATCCAGGTACAGCACCCTTGTGGGGCGGGGCAGCTCCAGCAGGTCGTACTCGAAGTGGAACAGCCAGTCCAGGAAGGGCCTGCGCTGCTCCGGCGGCAGCTTGGAGGTCTGGTGCACCGCGTTGGAGGTGGTATACCGGTCGGCGATCAGCAGACCGCCCTGGCGGTAGTATTCGCCCCAGTCCTGCTTGTAGGAGGCGTAGCGGTCCACCGCGTAGAAGGTGGAGGCGGCATAGGCGTTCACATCGTCGGGGTGGCTGCCGAAGGCGCCGCCCAGATACAGGCGGATCAGCGCCGACGATTCCTCGCCGTACCGGGGGAAGGCCAGGCGGCGGAAGGGGATGCCCTGCTTTTCCAGGGCCTGGCACAGCAGCTCTGTCTGCGTGGCCTTGCCGGAACCGTCGGTCCCCTCAAATACGATCAGCTTTCCCATAACGCGTGTCTCCTTTGCATGGTCATACGCATATCATTATACCACCATTTTACCCGTTTGTAAAGAAAACATGATATTTCTGCCGCTGCCGTCGGAAAACAGCGCCACTTGCCAACCGGTTCGGTATGTGGTACAATACTGCGTAGTTTTGCGAGCAAACAAGGAGGCGTGTGCCATGACGGAGACGGTAAAGCCCCAGCTGGCGGCCCATGACCGCTGCACCGGCTGCGGCGCCTGTGCCAGCGGCTGCCCCAAGGGCGCCATCCATATGGTGCGGGATAAGGAGGGCTTTCTCTATCCCCAGATCACCGACGGCTGCGTCAGCTGCGGGCACTGTGCCCATGTGTGTCCCGTGCTGAAGCAGCGGGAGGTGCGGGGCCAGAGCGCGGTGTTCGCCGTGTGGAACGAGGACAGCGCCGTGTGCGCCCACTCTACGGCGGGCGGTGTTTTCACGGCGCTGGCGGACTATGCCCTGGAGTGCGGCGGCGTGGTATTCGGCGCGGCGCTGGATGAGAAGCTCCAGGTACGGCACATGGCCGTGAAGAATAAAGAGGACCTGCGGCTGCTGCGGGGCGCGAAGCCCATCCAGAGCGAGCTGGGCGAGACGTTCCAGCAGGTGCAGCTCTATCTGGAGCAGGGGCGGTTCGTGCTGTTTTCCGGCACGCCGTGCCAGGTGGACGGGCTGTACCGCTTTCTGGGTGAGCATCCGGAGAAGCTGCTGACCTGCGATTTCGCCTGCAGCGGCGTGGGTTCCCCCGGCGTATGGGCCAGGTTCGTGGAGTCCATGGTCTACGTCAAGCGCCGCCAGGCGGTGGACGTGCGATTCTGCGACAAGCTGAAGGGGGAGAAGGATCGCCGGTTCCGGGTATGGTTCGAGGGTGGCGGCACCTTCGACGCGCCCTTGGGCAAGTGCCAGCCGGGGCGAGGCATCCTGCGGCGGCTGTTCCTGCGGCCCGCCTGCTATCACTGCGCCTATGCCAATGTGAACCGGCCCGGCGACCTGACCATGGCCCTGTTCCGCAATGCCCCCAAGGATTTCCATCCCCAACAGCAGAAGGAGGGCATGTCCCTGCTGCTGATCAACACCGTCAAGGGTGCCCATATCTTCGACCAGCTCTCCCTGAAGCGGGAGCTTCGGACGCTGGAGGAGGCCGTGGCGGGTGACGCGGCCCTGCGCTGCGCGGCAGCCGCGCCGCCGGATCGGCAGAAGTTCTTTGAGGAGCTGGAGCGAGCGCCCTTCCGCAAGGTGTGTGACCGCTTCTTCTCCGTGCGGCCCTATCAGGCCAGGAAGAGCGGCGGACTGACGGCTCTGAAGGAGAAGCTATGGAAAAAACGCTGATGCATACCTGCTGCGCCCCCTGCTCGGTGGCCTGCATCCACCAGCTGCGCAGCGAGGGGATCGAGCCGGTGTCCTATTGGTTTAACCCCAACATCCACCCCTATCAGGAGTACAAGGCCCGGCGGGATACGCTGATGGCCTACGCGCCCACCATCAACATGGAGCTGATCGTGCAGGAGGACTACGGCCTGCGGGATTTCTGCCGGGCGGTGGCGGAGGATATCGACCACCGCTGCGGCCACTGCTACACGGTGCGGCTGGAGCAGACGGCCCGGTTCGCCGCCGAGCATGGCTTTGACAGCTTTACCTCCACGCTGTTCGTCAGCCCCTATCAGCAGCATGAGCGGATGGCGGAAATTGCCCGGGAAATGGGCGAGCGCTACGGCGTGAAGTTCCTGTACCGGGACTTCCGGCCCGGCTTCCGCGCCGGACAGCAGGAGGCCCGTGAGCTGGGCTTCTACATGCAGAAATACTGCGGCTGCGTGTTCAGCGAGGAGGAGCGCTATCTCAAGCAGCTCCAGCGGGATAGGAAGGAACCGCTGAAGCACATCGGTTGAAAGGAGCTTTGCCATGAAGATTACCGTAATTGGCAGCCACCTGTGCCCGGATACCCTGTACGCACTGAACCGGCTCAGTGAGGCGAAGGCGGAAATCAATTTCAAAAATTTGTCGGCCAGCCTGTCCGACCTGAAGGTCTACCTGTCCCTGCGGCAGGAGGATCCCGCATACGCGGACATCCGGGAGAGCGGCGGCATTGGCATCCCCTGCTTCATTCTGGAGGACGGCACCGTTACCCGCGACCTGGACGCGGTATTGAAATGAGCGGAAGCCGGTCTGCCCGCGCATAGAAAAAACACCCCCGTGCTCAAGCACGGGGGTGTTTCGCAGTATAAAGGCGTTTATGCACCCCAAAACAGGGGTTATTCAGCGGCCTCAACGGCCTCGGTGCGGAAGATGAACTTCACGCCGCCGTCGCTGTTCATGGTGAAGCCCTGATAGTCGCGTGACACATCCAGCACCGCCTGCAGGCGGTCGCTCACCTGGCCCAGGTCGCCGTCCAGGGCGTCCACGATCTTCTGGATGGCCTGGTCGTTCAGTTCCTTCAGGCCGTCGCGCAGTTCACCGGAACCGTCCCGGAGCTTCTTTACGCCGTCGATCAGGTCGGGCATATTGCCGTTGAGCTTCACCGCGCCGTCCTTGGCCTCGCCCACACCGGCGGTGTAGGCCCGCAGTCCGGTGTAGAAGGTGTTATAGCTGTCCAGCTGCTGCCGCAGGGCCAGCAGCTGCTGGGCGCCCTCGCTGGCCTGGGCCGCGGCGGCGTTGATCTGGGCCCGTACCTCGTCGGAGTTCATGTTCTGCTGGATCAGCAGGGTGATCTGGGCCTCGGTGTTCTGGTCGATGAGGGCCTTCACCTCATCGGAGGCCATCTGGGCGGCCACATTCTCCGCCACGGCGGCGGTGATCTGCTGCTGTACGGCGTCGCTCTGCATCTGGTCGGCCACGGCGGCGTCGATGCCCGCCTTGACCTCGCTGTCCTGCGGCAGGACGTCGTACTGCTCCTGGGTTAGGCCGGAGGCCGTCAGCACACCGGCAAGCACCTTGGCCTGCACCTGGGCGGTGACGGCATCTGTCACCTGTGCGGTGACCTGCTGCTGTACAGCCTGCGTGACACCGGCGCGGACGGTATCCTCCTGGGCGCGGACGGCGGCGGTGACCTTCTCAAGGGCTACCTGCTCCGCCTTGGCGATGACGCTTTCCGGGTCAAGGGAGGCGATGACGCCGTTGAGGGTGTCGGCATAGTTGGCGATGGTCAGGGTGGGGATGGTGATACCCGCCTCCTTCAGGCTCTCGTTGGCCTGGAGCTGGGTGTTGGCGGTGTCCAGCAGGGTGTTGAACACCGTCTCGGCGCCCGCGTTCAGCTGGGCGCTGTTGCTGTCCAGCGTCTGGAGACCGCTGGTCAGCTTCCCTACGCCGTCGGACAGTGCATAGGAGCTGCTCAGCAGGGTGTTCAGCCCGTCATACAGCTCACCGGAGCCGTCCATCAGTTGGGTCATGGCGTCGGTCAGCTTGTCCATGTCGCCGGACAGATCGCCCAGGGCGCTGTCGTCCAGGGCGTCCTCATCGGCGTCGCTGAACACGGAGTTGGTCACCACCGTCAGCGTGGTATCCAGAGCGAAGTCCGTCACGTCTGCGCTGATCTCCACATAGGCGGGCAGCTCCAGCGTGTCGCTGTCCAGATCCAGACTCTCCTGCAGGCCGGGGAAGGCCATGCCCACCACCACGGTGTGGTCGCCGTCGTCCACCAGCTTGCCGTTGGTGACGGACACGTTGGTGAAGCGGTCGCTGTCCAGCAGCGTGCCGGTCAGGGCGGCGAAGGGGACATAGATCTTCGCGGACTTGCCGTTGATGGTCCTGGTCTCGTACTGGGTGTTGGTGTAGTCAAAGCGGATGGTCACATGGCCGCTCCTGCCTGCCAGGTCATCGGCGGAGATGGCCTGGCCGTCCAGGGTATAGGTGATGGCGGTGGTGACGGGCAGCGCCTTGTCGGTGTCGCCCTGCCAGCAGTTGTCGCCCTTCACGTTCTGGGCGTCGGTCAGGGAGGACCTGGCCTTCTGGGCGGCGTCGGCATCATCGCTGCCGTACTTCTGGCTGACGATGACCTTCTTGGCGCTGCCGTCAGTGTTGGCGATGACGTACACGGTCTCACTGCTGCCGGAGGAGGCGGTGACGGTGGCGGCGGTCTCCGTCGCGGCGGTATCAGCGGTATCGCTCTGCTGGTTATTGTTGTTGGCGGCAAAGGCGGTGACGCCTGCCAGACTGCCCATCAGGGCCACAGACAGCGCTGCGGCGATGAGCTGATTCTTCTTTTTCATAAGCTTACCTCCTGATTCTGATTGCGGGAAAGATGGGTCATGCCCTTGGTGGTCCTGCAGATGATGCCGTCGCACAAAATCAGCAGCGCGGGCAGCACCAGCAGCACCAGCACCACGCTGATGATCGCACCCCGGGCCATCAGCATGCACATGGAGCCCACGATATCAATGTTGGAGTACACGGCCACGCCGAAGGTGGCGGCGAACAGGCCCAGGCCGCTGACGATGACGGAGGGTGCGGAGGTCCGCAGGGCGGTGTACACGGCGGCCTTGCGCTCATTGCCGTTCAGGCGCTCGGATTTGTAGCGGGTGGTCATCAGAATGGCGTAGTCCACCGTGGCGCCCAACTGGATGGTACTGATGCAGATGGGGGCGATGAAGGGCAGGGACTGGCCGAAGTAGTGGGGCAGGCCCAGATTGATGAATACGGCCAGCTCGATGACGGCGATCAGCACGAAGGGGAGGGAGATGCTCTTTTCCACCAGGGCGATGATGACGAAGATGGCCACGATGGACACGGCGTTGACCACCTGGAAGTCGTGATCGGTGGTGTCGATCATGTCCTTCATGCAGGGGGCTTCGCCGATCAGCATGCCGGTGTCGTCATACTTCTTCAGGATGGCGTTCAGGCTGTCCAACTGGTCGCTGACGGCGTCGCTGGCCACCTTGTACTCCGAGTTGATCAGCATCAGCTCCCGCTGGCCGTCGTTCAGGAGAGACCGGACGGAATCCGGCAGGATGTCCTCCGGTACCAGCGGGCCCACCACACTCTCCAGGCTGAGAACGTATTTCACGCCGTCCACCTGCTCCATCTCGTCGATCATGTCCCGCACGTCCCGTGTGGGAAGATTGGCGTCCACCAGCAGCATGTGGGTGGAGGAGATGTCGAAGTCCTCCGCCAGCTTGGAGTTGGCGATGACGTAGTCGATGTCCTCCGGCAGGCACTGGCCCATGTCGTAATAGACCTCGTCGTTGGTCTTGTCGTAGCCGTAATAGGCCGGGGCGATCAGCAGGGCGAAGATGACGAGAAACACGGGGAAGTGCTTGCACACGCCCTTGGCAAAGCCGCCCATGTCGGGGATCAGGGACTTGTGCCGGGTCTTCTGCAGGGGCTTATCCAGCAGCAGGATCATGCTGGGCAGGATGGTGACGCAGCCGATGACGCCCAGCAGCACGCCCTTGGCCATGACGATGCCCAGGTCGCGGCCCAGAGTGAAGCTCATGAAGCACAGGGCGATGAAGCCCGCGATGGTGGTGATGGAGCTGCCGATGACCGAGGCGAAGGTCTCGTGGATGGCCACGGCCATGGCCTCGTTGTGGTCGCTATTCTGCTGAAGCTGCTCATTGTAGCTGTGCCACAGAAAGATGGAGTAGTCCATGGTGACGGCCAGCTGCAGCACGGCGGACAGGGCCTTGGTGATGTAGGAGATCTCACCGAAGAAGTAGTTGCTGCCCAGGTTGAACACGATGCACATGCCGATGCTGGCCAGGAACACGAAGGGCACCAGCCAGCCGTCCAGCAGAAGCATCATGGCGGCGCAGGCGCAGGCCACTGCCAGGGCCACATAGATGGGCTCCTCCTGCTCACACAGATCCTTCAGATCGGTGACCAACGCCGACATGCCGGAGACGAAGCACTGCTTTCCGGCGATGGCGCGGATGTCGCGGATGGCGTCCATGGTCACATCCTCGGATGTGGCCGAGTCGAAGAACACCGCCATCATGGTGGCGTTCCCCTGGTTGAAGGCGTCGTACAGCTTGTCGGGCAGCAGCTCCATGGGCACCGACAGGTCGGCCAGGGAGTCGTACCACAGCACGGTATCCACATGATCCACAGCCTCGATCTTCTCCTTCAGGGCGGCCACGTCCTTGGCGGGCATGTCCTCCACAATGATAAAGGAGAAGGCCCCCTTGCCGAAGTCCTCCTTCAGGGTGTCCTGGCCGATGACGGTGTCCATGTCGTCGGGCAGGTAGTTGAGCATATCGTAATTGATGCGGGTGTTCAGCATGCCGAACACCGAGGGGATCATCAGCGCCAGCGAGATGATCAGGATCAGCACGCGGTTCTTGACGATCGCTTTTGCAGCACGCATGGGTCTTATTCGTCCTTTCCTATTTCATAGTCGTCGGTCTCGATCACGTCGGGCCGCTGGTGGTTCACGATCTTCACGGTACACAGCGCCACGCTGAGGTTCAGCACGCCGTCGCATAAAAGCGACAGGCCCATCAGGGCCGTCAGCGCCCGGACGCCGGCATCGGGCCGGAACACCAGCACCACGCCGATGACGCAGGTCAGTACCGCCAGCGCCAGCACCAGCCACCAGTCGCGGATGCCGAACCGGCGGGAGTCCGCAGCGATCTGGATCTTGAACAGGCCGTCGGCCAGCACCGGGATGCCGAACATGACGCACAGGAAGCTCATGGCGTCGCCGGGATGGCTGAGTGTCACGATGCCCAGCACCATCAGCAGCACGCCGAAGGCCAGGTCATACTGGAAGGCCAGCCGGAACAGATCCCGGGAGAAATAGCCCACCAGCTTCACCGCGCCGAACACGATCATGCCGATGCCCAGCAGCCGCCCGATCCACAGCGCCGAGGCGTCCGGTGTGAACAGCAGCGCGATGCCCAGCAGACAGAACAGGGCGGACATGACGATGTAGCCGATCTTGGCCGCCCTCATGGGTGTGACGGAACGCATTTTTCTTACCCCCTTCACAGGTGATCTTTTCAACACAGCGGAGTATAGCATTTCCCGGGAAAGGGGGGAATGGACAGAAAAAGGCCCGCTGTCCAAGATTTGGACAGCGGGCCCTGATTGCCTGCTTTTTGGGCAGAGAGGGGCGTTTGCCTAAATTCACCGGCTCTCCCGGCTGCGGCGGATGATCAGCTCCGGCACGTCGCGGCTCAGCTCCAGCATCCGGTGCAGGTCGTCGTAGGCGGCGTCGGTCATGCCCCGGTCGATCCAGTCGATGCACATGCCGAAGAGCTGGCATTTCATGAAGCGGATCACGATCTGACGGTCGCTCTCGCGGATCAGGTCGCCGGGGAAGGCGGTGGCGATATAGGCGGACACCGCGTAGTCGCACAGCCGCAGCATGCTCTGGGTGAACATGTCCCGGTTCACCGAGTGGTAGATGTGCATGACGGCACGCTTGTTCTCCAGGGCGAACTGAAACGCCATGTGGAAGCACTCGTCCAGGGACGAGATGGAGGGGTAAGCCTGAATGAGCTGCTCCGTCTGCTCGGTGACGATCTCGCCCAGCAGGGAGGGGATGTCGTGAAAGTGGTAGTAGAAGGAATTGCGGTTGATGCCGCAGTCCTCCACAATGTCACGCACGCTGATCTTGTTCAGGGGCTGCTGGTTCAGCAGCTTCAGAAAAGAGGCCTTGATCGCCTGCTTCGTAAAGTTCGCCATAGCGTCCTCCGTTTCGGTAGTATCTGGAGTATATCACAAGTTCTCCTGCTGCGCAACCTCAGAAGGCGGTAAAAAATGACAGGCCAACCGGCCTGCCATTTTTTCATGTGAAATTATTCTCTTGCCGCGGCGTTGGCGTTGGCCACGAAGGTCTCGGTCTCGATCACCGGGTCGCCGCCGTTGCCGATGCGCTGCAGCAGGTTCCACCACTCGGTGCGGGCGGTGGCCCAGCCGGGGGTCAGCTGGGGATAGCTGCCGAAGAAGTCCGTCAGCTTGGCGTATTCCTGCATCACGTCGCTGCCGCTCCAGATGCCGGACAGGTTCGCGCCGTCCACAGCGGCGCGGACGGGGAAGCAGCCGGCGGCCTTCACGGCGGCGCTGGTGCCCTGGCCGTCGGCGAAGTAGCGGATCAGCAGCTTGGCAGCGTCGATCTTCTCCTGATCGCCGTTGTCAAACACGCCGAAGCCCCACACATCGCCCTCCAGGCGGCTCTCGCCGGTCTCGGAGGGGAAGGACATGAACTCGATGGTCTGGCCGTTGACGGTCTTGCCCGCCTCGTGGACAACAGGCTCCGCCCCCTCCTCGGTGGGCTCGTCCACGGTCTCGGCAGTCTGCTGGGCCAGGCTCCAGCAGAAGGACATCTTCAGGGATTCGTGATAGAAGAGGGTGGCCTCCTCCTGGCCGTTGATGGCCTCGTCAAACTCGATGCCCTTGGTGTCCCGCAGCAGGGTCAGCGCCTGCTGGATGGGCTCGGAATCCACGGTGTAGGCGGTATGGGCATCGTTGGTGAAGGTGCCGCCGTACAGATTGGTGATCAGTGCGCGGGTGCCCTGGTCGCCGTTCTGGCCGGAGCAGTACACGGCGGCCACATCCTCGCCGTACTTGTCCCGCAGGGCCTTCACCGCCTGGGTGAACTGCTCGGTGGTCCAGGTACGACTCTCCAGGTCGATGTACTGGTCGGCGCCCGCCGTCACGAAGGCGTCGTAATTGATGGCCATGCACTGGACGTTCATGGCGAAGGGATAGGCGTAGCACTTGCCGTCAGAGGTGAAGCAGACGCTCCGGCAGGTCTCGTTGACCTCCTGTTTGTCGGCGTCGTCCCACATGTCGGACAGGTCGGCCAGCATGCCCTCGGCGCCCCAAACCTTCACCAGACGATCCGGCTGGGCCAGCAGGATGTCGGGTGCCACGCCGCCGTCCACGGCGGTGCTGAGACTGTCGTCGCCGGTGGCCTCGTCCAGGCACTGCACCGTCACATGGATGTCGGGATACACCGTGTTGAACTGGGTCAGCAGGTTGTTCACCGTCGTCTCATCGGCCCAGTCGCCTATGGGATATGTCCACAGCGTCAGCTCGATGACGCTCTGCTCCTCGTCATTGGCTGCCGCGTCCTGACCGCAGGCCGTCACGGACAGCACCAGCGTCAGGGCCAGCAGGAATGTCAGCAGTTTTTTCATGTAATTTCCTCCTTATATACCTGGATTTTGCCCTAAAATGGAAACAAAACCCATCGTATGACCTTGTGTATTGTATAGAACTCGCGGCCAAATGTCAAGTCATGGCAGAAATGAGGGTGTTTAGCGCTCATTTTTCACACCCCCTTTGCGGGGAAATACTTGTACGAAAACGCCTTTTCGACTATAATAATTGCATCAACGTGATACGGCAACTGAGACCGGCAAATCGGAGATCAGGGAGGCTACTATGGATAACACATTTGATGACAGCAAAATCGAACCGGCTGCTCCCGAGTGGAAGGTCTACTTTGAGGGAAATTTCTGGGGACATCTGGGAAGAGACCGTGCCGGGACAGAGATCAGACTGGATCAGCAATTTGATTGGGCGGGGCATCACTGGATCATCCCCGCGGTGTATTCCTGCGGCAAGGGCCTGGTGGTGGATCTCTGCATGCGCACCGAGGCGAAGGACATCCGCAGATTCATAGCAAAATGGAACCTGACTGCGGAGAATGATTCGGAGGAAAACTTTACCCAGGAACAGCAGATGCAGATAGAATTGGAGAATCCGCTTGGCCTTGATTTCAGCGCCCAGATAGAGCTGAACGGAAAGACACTGCAGTCTTTTCACGGCTGTGCGGTAGGCATCAGTCCGTGTCTGCCGGATGGCGCGGCAAATGAGAAAGTGGCGCAAGTGGCAGCCGCTCATTATGGCCTGGACGACTCCTACGGCTGGACGATTTACAGACAGTCTTACCTGTGGGCCGGAAAACGCCGCCCGGAAATAAGATCACTTTCCCTTACGATGAAGCAGCAGCCGTGCTGTGTGCCCGGCCCGCATTTCAGGACACACGCTCCCGGCGATTCGTTTTCCTTTTCCCATCCGGTCAGCGGAACGGAATACACCTTGACGGTGCAGAAACTGGAGCGGCAGTCAATTCCTCAAGCGCAATTTGACTCGGATCGCTGGGCCTGCCCAACGCATTTTACCGCCATGAGCTATACCCTTTCTCCTGAACCGGACGATGCTATTTCGATCTGCGATTGTGCTGTGGGCGACAGGCCTTTGGAGATCGCCCCATGCACGAACCGCTATGCGCCGCAGGCCCAAAACGATATTGCCTGTACCGTTGTGATCGGCGGCGCGGCTGGCCCGGCTGTGACGGTATTCGGAAAGAACAAGCAGGGAAGTCTGCACGCGGTTTGCTCCGCGCTGCATTTTGAACCGGCGGCGGAGGATATCGAATGGCGCGTTGTGTTCCATGTCGTTTCATTTCCGAACGAAACGTTCCTGCTCATATAACGCTGCATACATAAGCCCCCTCATGAGGTCAGCCCTCACGAGGGGGTATTGTTATGCAGCAAGAGTGTCGTTCCCAGTGGTATAGTTTGCCTTTTGGCGGCAAACACTAGGGCAAAAAGGAGGGAGCGCACCTATGAGCGACTATGCCAACAACTGCCAGAGCAGCGAACCGGAGAACCGGGACACACCCCAGCAGCAGATCATCGAAATGGGCTCCACGGTGGTGAAGAACAAGCGGGGCACCATCCACTGCCTGACCATCATCGGCCAGGTGGAGGGACACACCACACTGCCACCCAACGTAAAGACCACCAAATATGAGCACGTTCTGCCGCTGCTGGCGTCGGTGGAGGAGAAGGACGACGTGGACGGCCTCTTGCTGCTGCTGAACACGGTGGGCGGCGATATCGAGGCGGGCCTGGGCATCGCCGAGCTGGTGGCGGGCATGACCAAGCCCACCGCCACGCTGGTGCTGGGCGGCGGCCACTCCATCGGCGTGCCGCTGGCGGTGTGCGGCAAGGCCACCTTCATCGTGCCCAGCGCGTCCATGACCATCCACCCCGTCCGCATGTCGGGACAGGTCATCGCCGCACCGGCCACCTACCGGTACTTCGAGCGGATCCAGGAGCGGATCATCGACTTTGTGGCCCGCAATTCCCGCATCAGCGCCGAGAAGTTCCGGGAGCTGATGCTGTCGGTGGGGGATATGGCCAACGACGTGGGCAGCGTCATCTACGGCCAGGAGGCGGTGGCCCTGGGCATCATCGACCGCATCGGTTCCCTGAGCGACGCGCTGGAGGCGCTGTACAAGATGGTGGAGAAGGGGAGAGAGGGGTAAAGGGATACTGAACGCACAGGGGCGGCCGCAAGGGCCGCCCCTACTGCGCTTTATTAGGGATGCAGCGTACTGCTTTCTGCGCCCCACGCCGCCGTATCCGGAAGCAGCGCCGCCAGCAGCTCCGGTGCGGCAGCCAGCCGCTCCTTCTGCTGATGGGTCAGGTGCCGCTTGATGGCGTATTCCACCTTTGCCGCCGTGGACTTATCGCCGCAGCGCCACACCGCCGCGATGGCCTCCGGCGGGTAGGCGCGGGTGAACTTCGCCCCCTTGCCCGACAGATGCTGCCGGTACCGTTTGTCCACATCCGCCGCCAGCCCCGTATAATACACGCCGCCCCGGCACCGGAGCATATACACATAGTACATCCGTCATCTCTCCTTTTGTCCCATTTTACCGGAATTGCCTTGCAATTACAACCGTGATATGGTACAATTTCAGGTTGAAATTGGTACAATAAGGAGCCTTATATGGAGCTTTTCGAGTATTATCTGCGGTATATGACCGAGCTTTTGGAGGGTAAGCGTCCCGCTCCGGCGGGCATCACCCTGACGGCGGAGGACGAGGAGGGCCGCACCCGGCAGATCACCGAGCAGCTGGCGTCCATGGGTGCGGCGGACTTCGTCCGGGCCTGTGCCGCCCAGGACGGCGAGACGCTGCCGGAGAGCCTCTTTGACGGCGACAGCGGCATGGCGGGCTTTGAGGCGTTTCTGAAAAGCGCCCAACAGGAGGGACCCCCGCAGCAGGAAGTCCCGGAGACCCCGGCCGAGCCTGACCCCGACGCGGGCAAGCACGCCTTCGAGGTGTTTCTGGACTGCGTGGCCATGGACGACGGACTGGTGCAGTACCTGATCGACGTGCTGAAGCGCCGGGACTGGAAGGAATTCTACAAGCTGAGCCAGATCACCACCCGCATGGATCTCGACCCGGAGGAATTCCTCTACTGGCTGGCCCACCGGGAGGACTATGCCGACGAAGAGGAGCGTGCCTGCGCCGTCATCATGGACGGCTGCCTGGAGCGGCTGATGAACGAGGGGAAGCTGGAACTGGCGGCGGCGCTGCTCAGCGGCGACCGGACCACCTTTGACCGCTTCCGCTGCGACGCGCCGGAGCTGGTACACCTGCCCCAGGCCACCTACGATTGGTTCAGCCGCCACTATCTGGATCGGGACTACCCCATCCGGGTGCTGATGAAATGGAACGGCGTCACATTCCCGGAAGAGCGCCAGTAAGGAGAGAGCATATGACCACCAATGAACTGTACGCCCAGATGGGCGTTTCCCAGCGGGTGCTGGATTTCGGCGCGGCGGTGCTGATGGAGATCGCGCCCCAGTTCGCCCATATCGACGCCGTGGCCGAGCATAATCAGGCCAAGGTGATCCAGGCCATGCAGGAGAACCGCCTGGCCGCTATGCACTTCAACCCCTCCACCGGCTACGGCTACGACGACGACGGCCGGGACAATCTGGAGCGCATCTATGCCCGCATTTTCGGCACCGAGGCGGCGCTGGTGCGGCCCCAGATCACCTGCGGCACCCACGCCCTGGCCCTGGCCCTGGCGGCCAACCTGCTGCCGGGCGACGAGCTGCTGTCCCCGGTGGGCGCGCCCTATGACACGCTGGCAGGCGTCATCGGTACCCGGCCCACCCCCGGCTCCCTGGCGGAGTACGGCGTCAGCTACCGGCAGGTGGAGCTGCTGGAGGGCGGCACCTTCGACTATGACGGCATCCGCGCCGCCATCAGCGACAAGACCAAGCTCATCACCATCCAGCGCTCCAAGGGCTACGCCACCCGTCCCAGCTACTCCGTGGCTCAGATCGGTGAGCTGATCGCCTTCTGCAAGCAGTGCAAGCCGGATGTCATCTGCATGGTGGATAACTGCTACGGCGAATTTGTGGAGACCGACGAGCCCACCAACGTGGGGGCCGATATGGCCGTGGGCAGCCTCATCAAGAACCTGGGCGGCGGACTGGCCCCCACCGGCGGCTATATCTGCGGCCGTCAGGATCTGATCGACCGCTGCGCCTATCGCCTGACCGCCCCCGGCCTGGGCCGTGAGGTGGGCGCGAACCTGGGCGTGCTGCCGTCCTTCTATCAGGGGCTGTTCCTGGCGCCCACGGTGGTGTCCTCCGCCGTGAAGGGCGCGGTGTTCGCCGCCGCCTGCTATGAAAAGCTGGGGTTCCGCGTGGTGCCCTCCTCCCGCGAGACCCGCCGGGACATCATCCAGGCGGTGGAGCTGAAGAGCCGTGCGGGCATGGTGGCCTTCTGCAAGGGCATCCAGGCCGCCGCACCTGTGGACAGCTACGTCACGCCGGAGCCTTGGGCCATGCCGGGCTACGACGACGAGGTCATCATGGCGGCGGGCGCGTTCATCCAGGGCGCGTCCATCGAGCTTTCCGCCGACGGTCCCATCCGCGAGCCCTACGCCGTGTACTTCCAGGGCGGTCTCACCTGGTACCACGCCAAGCTGGGCATCCTCATGAGCCTGCAGAACATGCTGGACGCGGGTCTGATCGAATTGTAAGCATGACAAAAGCCTCCCGAAAGGGAGGCTTTAGAGACTGTTAAAAAGCTTCGCAGAATTCGCCGCCCGCAATGGCGGCGAACAATTTGGATCATTTTTTGCCGCGACATGTGCGTGGCAAAAAATACTTTGCGCGGAGAGAGTGTTTTTTCGCCCATTTATGGGCGGAAAAGCGCGGGTCGGAGCGATTTCCATATTTGTCAAAAAAGGGCTATGCCCTTTTTTGACAAGCTGAAAAGCCTCCCGAAAGGGAGGCTTTATCCTTTATGCTATACCGCGCGTTTTTTGAAGAGCGCGCGCCAGTCCATCTCCATCACCAGCAGGCTCAGCAGCATCAGCGCCGCGCCGATGTAACCCCGGGGCAGCAGCTTCTCGTTGGCGAAGAAATAGGCCACGATGCCGGAGAACACCGGCTCCAGCGTGAAGATCACGCCCACATGGCTGGCGGAGGTATACTGCTGGGCCACCGCCTGGATCACGAAGGCCAGGCCGGAGCAGAACAGGCCCAGGAAGATGGCCGCACCCCAGATCTTCGGCGACTGGGGCAGATGGGGCTGCTCGGCAATGGCCGACACCAGCAGCATCAGTACGCCCGCCACCCCCAACTGGCACACGCCCAGGGTCAGGGCGTCCACCTCCGGCTGCTTGACGGCCTTTTCCGTCACCAGCATGTCGGCGGCGTAGCACACGGCGCAGATGAGGCAGATCAGGTCGCCCCGGGCGGGGCGGAACTGCTCGTTCAGCGTCAGCAGGGCAAGGCCCACGGTACACAGCACCAGCGCCACGCCCAGCTTTTTGTCGGGCTTACGGCGGTTGCAGACGAAGTCCAGCAGCGGCGTGAACACCACCGGCAGGGCGCAGATGAACCCAGCATTGGAGATGGAGGTGTTGGCCACGCCGTAGGTGGCTCCGGCGTACACGCCCACCAGCAGCGTGCCGATGATGGCGCTGTATTTCAGCGTGGCGCGGCTGATATGCCGCAGCTTCTTCCAGAAGATGGGCGCCAGCACCAAAAACGCCAGCAGAAAGCGGAAGGCGTTCAGGTTCATGGGCTGCAGCTCCTCCAGGCACAGATCCACCAGATAGTAGGACACGCCCCAGAACAGCGTGACCAGCACCAGCGCCAGATCGGCCTTGCGCTGCTTCGACATAAAAACGCCTCCTCTCACAGTCTCTGAGAAGGCAGTATATCACAGGTTCCGCCCAAAAGCAATCATTTCCACAAGTGGAGATAGCCGCCGTCGTGAAGCTGCTTCATGAGCAGCAGCAGGATCGGCCCCAGGATCATCCCCGCCACGCCCATGGCGCAGAAGCCCACATACATGGCCATCAGGGCCGGAAGGGGCGGCAGACCGGCGCTCTGGGCCATCAGCTTGGGCTCCATGATGCTGCGTACCAGCCAGATCACCAGATACAGGGCCGTCAGGGCGATGCCCTTGGGAAAGTTGCCCTCCAGGCAGCACAGCACCGCCCAGGGCAGCAGCACCGTGCCGGTGCCGAACACCGGCAGCGCGTCGATAAAGGCGATGACCACCGCCAGCAGCAGGGCGTAGGGCTGGCGGATCAGCAGCAGGCCCGCCAGAAGCTGGCAGAAGGTGATGACGATCAGCACGCACTGGGCCCGCAGCCATTTGCCGATGGTGGTGATGAGGCTGGCCCGGATGCCCCGTGCGGTCTCCAGCCGCCGGGGCGAGAGCTGCCGCCGCAGGAAGGCCATCAGCCGGGGATAGGCGGCAGCGGTGAAGAACAGGGCCAGGGCTGTGGTGGCGCAGAACAGCATCACCTGGGGCAGCGCCCCCACCATGGCCGTCACCAGCCGCAGCGCGGCGGAGGACAGGCTGCCCAGCGCCTCGGACGCCGTCTGCTCCAGCCTGTCCAGAAGCCGGGTCACCCACTGCTGCAGCCCGTCGGGACATCCGGCGCAGAAGCTGCGCAGCCGCGCGGCGATGCGGTCGGCCAGGGCGGGCAGCCCCGCCAGCAGCTCCGGCAGGCGCTCCATCAGGTCGGTGATCTGGCGGATCACCTGCCCCACCAGCACGGCCCCCAGCGTGATCACCAGCGCCAGCAGCGCCAGGGTGAACACCGCCGCCAGAAAGCCCCGCTTCAGGTGCAGCTTCCGCCGGGCCAGGGCGATCACCGGCTCCATCAGCGCCGCGAAGCCCAGCGCCAGCAGAAACGGCAGCAGCCACACCAGCGCGTAGCGCAGCACCAGCCAGCTTACCGACAGCACCGCCGCCCAATAGGCCGCCTTGATGAGAAATGCTTTTTCCCGCTGCAAATGATCACCTGTCTCTCAACTTTTTCTTGTAAATGTGGGGGGAATGTGCTACCATGGGGGATACAGGAAACGATGTATGCTCCACTGGGATGCGGCTTTGGGAGGAACAAGCTATGGAGAAGAAAAAATACTTTATCGTATCAGCCGACGCGCTGCCGGAGGTATTCGTAAAGGTGGCCGAGGCCAAGCGCATGCTGCAGGTGGGCGAGGCGGCCACCGTGGGCCAGGCGGCGGCCATGGTGGGCATCAGCCGCAGCGCCTTCTATAAGTACAAGGACGCGGTGCAGCCCTTCCAGAACATGAAGGCGGGCCACATCATCACCCTGTACGCCCTGCTGCGGGACAATCCCGGCGTGCTGTCCAACTATCTGTCCATTTTCGCCGCTTCCGGCGCCAATATCCTGACCATCAACCAGACCATCCCCACCAACGGCTGCGCCGGCGTCACCGTCAGCGCCGAGACCAGCGACATGACCGAGACCATGGATGAGATGATCTCCCATCTGGCCGCGGCAGAGGGCGTGCTGCGTTTCGAGATCATGGCGGGCTGAGACGCCATCGCATATACTATAAACAGAAAACGCGAAAAATATGAGCGTACTGCTTCGGCAGTACGCTCATTTTATATCAGAGATCACATTTCCCCTTTGCCAGGGCCAGCAGGGCGTCGCGGTCATTGTCCGCCGCGCCGTCCATGACGGCCTCCAGCAGCGTTTGCAGCATCTGCCCGATGGCCGGGCCCTCCAGCCCCAGCGCCGCCATGTCCCAGCCGTTCACCGCCAGCTGCTTCAGGCTGAAGCAGGCGTCCTTCCGAAGCAGCTCGTCCATGATGGCCTCGCCCTCGTTGATTTCTCGCTGGCGGCCGCGGTAGTCCGGGTGCTGGGCCAGATTGTCCGCCCGCTTCACGGCGCACAGCTGCCGCAGGCCCTCCACGCCCAGTTGGTTCATGGCCCGGCGGATGGCCCGCTCCGTCAGGGGGATGGGCCGGTCGTGATACCGCACCAGCATGCAGATCTGCTGGGCGGCGGCCCTGTCGAACCGCAGGCGGCGGCAGACGGTCTCCGCCATCTCCGCGCTGGGCCGGTGGTGGCCGTGGAAGTGGCCCACGCCCTGCTCGTCCAGGGTGAAGCATGAGGGCTTGCCCAGATCGTGCAGCAGCATGGCCCACCGCAGCACCGGATCGGACGGCGCGGCGGCCACGGCGTGGGCCGTATGGCCCCACACGTCGTAGCAGTGGTGGCGGTTGTGCTGGTCAAAGCCCACGCAGGGCAGTATCTCCGGCAGCACCACACCCAGCACCTGGGGATCCTCCAGCAGGACGCGCAGCACCTCCGCGCCGCACAGCAGCTTCGTCAGCTCCTCCCGCACCCGCTCTGCCGCCACATAGCGCAGGTCATCCCGCCGCTCCCGCAGAGAGCGGTGGGTGTCCGCATCGATGGCGAAGCCCAGGGTGGCGGAGAACCGCAG
The DNA here is from genome assembly GCA_900552725.1 of uncultured Eubacteriales bacterium. Taxonomy (GTDB): domain Bacteria; phylum Bacillota; class Clostridia; order Oscillospirales; family Oscillospiraceae; genus Vescimonas. The sequence goes on from USAT01000003.1 coordinate 24,846, forward strand.
CGTCCGCAGGATCCGCAGGGCGTCCTCCTGAAAGCGGCGCTCCGGCTCCCCCACGCACCGCAGGACGCGGCGTCGGATGTCCGCCTGGCCGCCGAAGGGATCGTGGAGCGTGCCGTGCACGTCCATGGCCATGGCGTTCACCGTCAGGTCCCGGCGTTGAAGGTCCTCCCGCAGGCTGCGGGTGAAGGTGACGGCGGCGGGGTGCCGGTGGTCGGGATAGTCCCCGTCGGTGCGGAAGGTGGTGACCTCGCAGGCCGTCTCTCCGCTGCGGACGGTCACGGTGCCGTGCCGCAATCCGGTGGGGATGGCGAAGTGGTCAAAGAGGGCCATGGTCTCCTCCGGCAGGGCCGAGGTGGTCACGTCCCAGTCGTGGGGCGGTTTGCCCATGAGGATGTCCCGGACGCAGCCGCCTACGATATACGCCTCGTGTCCGGCACGCTCCAGCGTCTGCAGCACCGCGCAGACCTCCCGTGGGATCATGGTATTCGCCTCCTCTCGCCTGTTTTCCGCAGAATTTGAGCAACAATGACGGTTGCACTTTGCCTACAGGTGTATTATAATGTTTTTTCGAGAAAAATACAAGCGGCGGCAAAACCGCCCTTTTGGAGGAATCAATATGATGCATCCCACTGAGGATATCCGGCATTTCCTGCGCGGCGGCGTCCGCGTCCATATGGCGGGCATCGGCGGCGTATCCATGTGCGCCCTGGCCGAGGTGCTCAAGGGCATGGGTCTGGCGGTACAGGGCTCCGACATGACCGACAGCGACACGGTGAAGCATCTGCGCAGCGTGGGCATCCCCGTTGCCATCGGCCACAGCGCCGAGAATCTGCAGAACTGCGACCTGGTGATCCGCACCGCCGCCATCCACGACAGCAATCCCGAGATCGCCGGGGCCATCGCCCGGGGCATCCCCGTCTACGAGCGGGCCCAGGGCTGGGGCGCCATCATGCAGGCGTACCGCAACGCCCTGTGCATCTCCGGCACCCACGGCAAGACCACCACCACCTCCATGGCCACCCACATCTTCATGGCGGCCCAGAAGGATCCCACCGTCATGATCGGCGGCACCCTGCCCCTGCTGGGCAAGGGCTATCGGGTGGGCAAGGGCGACACCATCATTCTGGAGAGCTGCGAATACTGCAACTCCTTCCTGAACTTTTTCCCCACCGTGGCGGTGATCCTGAACGTGGCGGCGGATCATCTGGACTTCTTCAAGGATCTGAACGATATCGAGCACTCCTTCCGGCAGTTCGCCTGCCTGACGCCGGAGAACGGCTTCATCATCGCCAACGGCGACGACGAGGGTGCCCGGGCGGCACTGAAAAACCTCGACCGCCCGGTGCGGTGGTTCAGCGTGAAGGATCACAGCGCCGGCGTATACGCCGACAACGTGGCGTTCTTCGACGGCTTCCCCTGCTTCGACGTGGTGGCCGACGGCAAGCCCTATGCCCATGTGGCGCTGCACGTCCCCGGAAAGCACAACATCTCCAACGCATTGGCCGCCGCGGCCGCCGCCTATGTGCTGGGTATCGACGGCAAGGCGGTGGCGGCGGGACTGGCCTCCTTTGGTGGAGCCGAGCGGCGCTTCCAGTATAAGGGCGCGTATAACGGGGCCAGGGTGTACGACGACTACGCCCACCATCCCGACGAGCTGCACGCCCTGCTGGACATGGCCCGCAGCCTGCCCCACAAGCGGCTGATCTGCGCCTTCCAGCCCCACACCTACACCCGCACCAAGGCACTGTTTGACGATTTCGTCCGGGAGCTGCGCACCGTGGACGTGGCGGTGCTGGCGGAGATCTACGCCGCCCGGGAGACCAACGACGTAGGCGTATCCTCCCGCGACCTGTGCGCCCAGATCCCCGGCAGCGTCTATTGCGCCACCCTGAAGGAGACGGCGGAGACCCTGCGCAGGATCGCCCAACCCGGCGACATGATCCTGACCGTAGGCGCGGGCGATATCTACCGCGTGGGCGACATGCTGGTAGGGAAGGAGTAAGCCATGGAAGTCTATAACGGCGCTCCGGCGGAAAGCCGCAGCGATGTGGAAAACCGGGTGTACGCGGCGCTTGCCCAACTGGAGATCCCCTTTACCCGCGTGGATCACGAACCGGCCTTCACCATGGAGGACTGCGCCGCCATCAGCGAGGCGCTGGACGTCCACATCTGCAAGAACCTGCTGCTGACGCCCCGGAACCGCAGCGCCTTCTATCTGCTGTGCCTTCCGGCGGAGAACTCCTTTTCCACAAAGGATTTTTCCAAGCTGATCGGCTCCTCCCGCCTGAGCTTCGCCACGGAGGAGGATCTGGTGGCGCTGCTGGGCTGCCGCGCCGGTTCCGCGTCTGTGCTGGGTCTGATGAACGACACGGAGCACCGGGTCACCCTGGCCATTGACCGCACGGTGGCCCAGGATGAGTGGTTCGGCTGCCACCCCTGCAAGAATACCTCGTCCCTGCGGCTGAAAACCAGCGACGTGCTGGAGAAGTACTTGCCCTTTACCGGGCATGTGCCGACGATCGTGGATCTGTGATAAAAGCCCCTACGGTACACAGTACCATAGGGGCTTTTCTATCCGATTTACAGCCGGTACGTTCCGTCGCCGTCCACCTTCAGCGTCAGGCCGAAGAATGTCCGCAGGGCTCGCACCATGTAGGCCGTGTCCTGAGCGCCCGCCGTCTCAAAGGCGGAGTGCATGGCCAGCTGGGCCAAACCGATGTCCGCCATGTTCAGCGATACCTGGGTATTGGCGATGCTGCCCAGGGTGGAACCGCCCGCCATATCCGGCCGGTTGGCGTACCGCTGGAAGGGTACCTCCGCCCGTTCGCACACCGTCTGGAACAGCGCCGCCGACACCGCATCGGTGGTGTATTTCTGGCTGGCGTTGTACTTCAGCACCACGCCGCCGTTCATCCGCACCGTGTGGTTCTTGTCGGCGTACTCCGGGTGATTGGGATGCACCGCATGGGCATTGTCACAGGACAGCAGGAAGCTTCCCGCCGCCATGGTGCGCAGCGTCAGGCCCAGCGCATCGCAGATGCGCTCCAGCGTCTCCAGAAGGAAGGTGGAGGCCGCGCCCTGCTTCGTCTCGCTGCCTACCTCCTCGTTGTCAAACAGGCAGTAAACGCAGGCGTTCCGGCTCTCCTCCGCCGTCAGGAAGCCCTGCAGGGAGGCGAAGGCGCATTGCAGATCGTCCAGCCGGGGCGCAGAGATGTAATTACCCCATTCCACGCCGGACTGGGGGTTATAGAGAAACAGATCGTAGGTCAGCAGATCCTCCTCCGCCGCACCGGCGGCCCTGGCCACACGGCCGCGGAAGCCGCCCTTCTCGCCGTACAGGGGCTGCATGTCCACAGCGAAATTGTACTTCATGTTGCTGTTGGCCTCACGGTTCATGTGGATGGCCACATTGGGGATCAGCGCCGCGATGTCCTTCAGATCCACCAGACGCATGGCAATACCATTCTCTGTCCGCACCATGGCGCGGCCCGCGATGCTGAGGGGCCGGTCCATCCAACTGGCGCACAGCATACCGCCGTAGCCCTCCACGCTGAGACGGGTGTCGCTCTCTCCCGCCAGCTCGGCATTCTCCTTGATCTTGAAGGTGGGGCTGTCGCTGTGGGCGGCGGTCATCATGAAGCCGCCGGGCCGTCCGTGGGGCAGCCGGAACGCGATCAGCGACGAGCCGTTGCGCGTCACATAGTACCGTCCGCCGGGCTCCAGCGTCCACTCCTCCGTCTCCCGCAGAGGGCGATAGCCCTCCAGCTCCAGCAGCTTCGCCGTATGATCCACCGCCTGAAAGGCCGTGAGACTGGCGGCAATATAGGAAAACAGCGCCTGATTCATGGTGATATCCTCCCTTTATATTATCATAAACTTAAACTTACTCCGTCTTGATGGCCTCCATGGCCTCGGCCTTCTCCTCCTGCACCACCAGAATGAAGCCCCACACCAGCAGCGGCAGCGACCACAGCGCGCCCCGGATGCTCCAGAAGTGGGACGCGCCCACGCCGATGGCCGCGCCGATGTGGAAGCACAGCAGCGTGGACAGGAAGAAGCCCATCCGCTTGAGTTGCTCATGGCTCTTGTTGCACAGGTACTCCGCCAGCGCCAGCGACGCCTGCTTGGTGTTGTTGGTGGAGAAAATGGTGGAGCTGTAAAAATTCTGGGCGCCCCGGAAGCTGCTCCACTGGACGCTCATGGCGAAGAAGATGGGGTACAGCGCGATCACCACCTCCGTCTCCGCCGGGATGAAGCACTCTCCTATCGCCGCGGCCGCCGTGATGATGGGCGACAGCCGCCGCATGTCCACGCCCCACTTGAAGGGCAGCAGCACCGTCAGCATGGTGCCGATCACATAGACCAGAAAGGCCCCGAAGTGCTCCAGCACGTTGAAGCCACGGCCATACAGGGCGTCGATCACCAGCTCCAGCAGGTTCATGGTCTGGGCGCTGCCCATGACACCACCGCGGCACATGATGGCATAAGCCCCGAAAAAACCGCCCACGCAGGCAAAGGCCAGATGGCGGTACCAGTCGATATTTTTTCTTTTGTAAAGAGGCATACAGTTTCCTCCCGCGCAAATCTCTTCAACAGTATAACATACTTTCTCCTTGGGGCAATGGTGAAAACGACGAAAAAACGCAAAATATACCGTTGACAACGACGAAAGATGTGGTAAAATAAGGGCAACATTGCGATACGGCTATGAGGAAACGAGTCCGCCGCAGCCGCCCAGAGCGAGAAGGGGTCAGGTGCAAGCCCTTCGGGAACGGCAGGCAGGACAGCCACTTCCGAGCCTGCGGCGACGAGCCGCACGTTCCGTCCCCGTTACCGGACGACTGAGATGACGGTATGGCCGTCAAATTAGGGTGGTACCGTGAAGCGTCGCTTCGCCCCTATGTGGGGCGGGGCGTTTTTGTTTTTCAGGAGGTGAGAGATGGGTTATCACATCATCGACATGGCGTCCGATCCCCGGTGCGGGCAGTTCGCCTATTTCCGGCAGATGGACTTCCCCTTCGCCGGGATCACGGCGGAGATCGACATTACGGACTTTATGGCCCGCAAGGGACATCGGCCCTTCTTCCTCAGCTTTCTCTACGCGGTGACCCGAGCCGCCAACGCCGTTCCCCAGCTCCGCCGCCGCATCTTTGAGGGCGGCACGGTGGTAGAGTTCGACTGGTGCCCGCCCTCCTACACCGCCATGAAGCCCGACGGCGTGTACGTCTACTGCACGGTGGAGGGCGACCTGCCCTACGACGATTTCATCGCCCTGGGCCAGCGGCGGCAGCGGGAGGTACTGGAGCGGGGCACTCTCACCGAGGACGGCGACGCGCGGGCCTTCTTCTTCGTATCCAGCCTGCCGTGGCTGCACTACTCCCAGCTGCAGCATCCGGCGGTAAACCCCGACGACAGCAATCCCCGCATCAGCTGGGGCAAATACATCACGGTAAACGGCCGCACCACCCTTCCGGTGTCGCTGTTCGTCAACCACGCATTGGCCGACGGCCTGCATATCTCCCGTTTTTTCCGAAACCTTGAAGCGGAATTGGCTGCGCTAGCCATCCAATGGAGCAAATAACACAAAAATTTATCATAAAAGGAGCGAAACACTATGAGCCATCCCTATCACGGTCTGAATGAGCTGCGGGAGATGTTCCTGAAGTTCTTCGAGACGAAAGGCCATCTGCGCCTGCCCAGCTTCTCGCTGGTACCCCAGAACGACAAATCCATCCTGCTGATCAACGCCGGTATGACCCCCATGAAGCCCTGGTTCAAGGGCGAGGAGGAGCCCCCCTGCCATCGTGTCTGCACCTGTCAGAAGTGCATCCGCACCGGCGATATCGACAACGTGGGCCACACCGCCCGCCACGGCACCTATTTCGAGATGCTGGGCAACTTCTCCTTCGGCGATTACTTCAAGCATGAGGCCATCGCCTGGTCCTGGGAGTTCCTGACCAGCCCCGAGTGGGTGGGCCTGGAGCCTGACCGCCTGTACCCCTCCGTCTATCTGGACGATGACGAGGCGTGGAACATCTGGCACGACGAGATCGGCATCCCCGCCGAGAAGATCTTCCGCTTCGGCAAGGAGGACAACTTCTGGGAGCACGGCTCCGGCCCCTGCGGCCCCTGCTCCGAGATCTACTATGACCGCGGCCCTGAGTACGGCTGCGGCAAGCCCGGCTGCACCGTGGGCTGCGACTGCGACCGCTATATCGAGGTCTGGAACAACGTGTTCAGCCAGTTCGACAACGACGGCCACAACAACTATACCGAGCTGAAGCAGAAGAATATCGACACCGGTATGGGTCTGGAGCGTCTGGCCTGCGTATGCCAGAACGTGGACAGCCTGTTCGACGTGGACACCGTCATGAACATCACCAACAAGGTCAGCGAGCTGACCGGCGCCCACTATGGCGAGAGCCACAAGCGGGATGTCTCCCTGCGCGTCATCACCGACCACATCCGCAGCGCCACCTTCATGATCTGCGACGGCATCCTGCCCAGCAACGAGGGCCGCGGCTATGTGCTGCGCCGCCTGCTGCGCCGCGCCGCACGCCACGGTAAGCTGCTGGGCGTCAACGAGCCGTTCCTGTATCAGGTGGTGGACACCGTTATTCACGAGAACGAGTGCCAGTATCCCGACCTGCGGGAGAAGCAGACCTATATCACCAAGGTCATCCGCACCGAGGAGGAGAACTTCGCCCGCACCATCGACGGCGGCATGAAGATCTACGGCGACATGCTGTCCGCCCACAAGGCCAAGGGCGAGACCGTGTTCTCCGGCGAGGATGCCTTCAAGCTGTACGACACCTTCGGCTTCCCCATCGACCTGACCGCCGAAATGGCCGCCGAGGAGGGCATGACCATCGACGAGGAGGCCTTCAAGGCCCTGATGACCGAGCAGAAGGAGCGCGCCCGCGAGGCCCGCAAGGCCCTGGGCGACCTGGGCTGGGCCGGTGTGGAGTTCGGCAAGGACATGCCCGCCACCGAGTTCGTGGGCTATGACTACGACGCCATCGACGACGCCCATGTGCTGGCCATCGTGGCCGAGGGCGAGCTGGTGGACGAGATCGTCTCCGGCATGGAGGCCATCGTGGTGCTGGATCAGACCCCCTTCTACGCTGAGATGGGCGGCCAGATCGCCGACCACGGCCGCATCACCGACAGCGACAGCATCGAGAATCCCGACGAGAACTGCGCCCTCCTCTTCCACGTCAACAACGTCCAGAAGAACAAGGGCGGCAAGTTCATGCACTACGGTAAGCTGCTGAAGGGCTCTCTGAAGGTGGGCGACACCGTGGCCGCCTCCATCGACACCGTCCGCCGCGCCGCCATCCGCCGCGCCCACAGCGCCACCCACCTGCTGGATGCCGCGCTGGTGAAGGTGCTGGGCGACCACGTCCATCAGGCCGGTTCTCTGGTGGAGCCCGATCGCCTGCGCTTCGACTTCACCCACTTCGAGGGCATCACCCCCCAGCAGCTCAACGAGGTGGAGGATCTGGTGAACGACGCCATTCTGGACGGCCTGACCATCACCACCGAGGAGCTGCCGCTGGACGAGGCCAAGGCCCGGGGCGCCGTGGCCACCTTCGGCGAGAAGTACGGCCAGACGGTCCGCGTGGTCACCATGGGCGACTTCTCCATGGAGCTGTGCGGCGGCACCCATCTGGACAACACCGCCAAGGTGGGCATGTTCCGCATCAAGAGCGAGAGCAGCGTGGCCTCCGGCGTCCGCCGTATCGAAGCCACCACCGGCCGCGTGTCCATTGACGAGACCCGCCACGGCCGCAACACCCTGCTGAAGGCGGCCCAGTTCTTCAAGACCGCCCCTGGCAGCATCCTGGAGCGCATGGAGCAGCAGGCCAACGAGATGAAGGAACTGCGCCAGACCCTGGAGAAGTTCAAGACCGAGGCATCCCTGGGTGAGGCCCGTCAGGTGATGGCCTCCGCCAAGACTGTGGGCGGCCTGCACATTATCACCGGCACCCGCCAGAACATGGACGCCAACGCCCTGCGGGCCATGGGCGACTTCATGCGGGATAAGGATCCCAGCGTGGTGGCCGTGCTGGCCAGCATCAACGGTGAGAAGGTCAGCTTCCTGGCCGTCTGCGGCAAGGAGGCCGTGGCCAAGGGCATCAAGGCCGGTGATCTGGTGAAGTCCGTGTCTGCCGTGTGCGGCGGCAAGGGCGGCGGCAAGCCCGACAGCGCCATGGGCGGCGGCACCGACCTGCTGAAGGTGGATGACGCGCTGGCCACCGTGGACGACTTCGTGGCCGCCAAGCTGGGCTGAAAAGCAAAAACAGTGCCCGCCCCACTGGGGCGGGCACACAGAATACACCATACAACGAAAGGAGACGAACCCATGAAGAACGACTGCCTGTTCTGCGCCATCATCGACGGCGAGATCCCCAGCAACAAGCTCTATGAGGACGAGCTGTGCTACGCCTTCTACGACATCGAGCCCCAGGCCCCCACCCACTTCCTGGTGGTGCCCAAGGCCCACATCTGCTGCGCCAACGACATCGACGAGAGCAACGAGGCCGTGGTGGCCCACTGCTTCACCGTCATCGCCAGGCTCTGCAAGAAGCTGGGCTGCGACAGCTACCGCATCGTCAACAACTGCGGCGATCAGGCTGGCCAGACCGTGAAGCACCTGCACTTCCATGTGCTCAGCGGCCGCGACATGACCTGGCCTCCGGGCTAAAATAGCATGGATCCGATAAAACAGAAAACCCCGCCCACAAGGGCGGGGTTTTCTGCGGCGATGCGCGGACTAGACGCAGCGCCATGCAAAAACGACAGGGGAGAGAGAAGAATCGATAGCAGATCGATTGTAAGCTTATTTGGCGGCCTGCAGATCCTCGCCCGTCAGATACTTCTTCAGGGGCTTGTAGGCCACGGCGAACACCACCAGGGTGATGGCGATGTTGGGCAGCATGTAGGCCAGGTTGTACAGCAGAGAGTAGAACCAGGGGGACTTCATGGTCATGCCGAAGAACACGTCGGGCATATAGGCGGCCCAAATGGTGGCGCCCACCACATAGTGTACCAGGAAGCGGGCGAAGCCGGCGATCAGCGTACCGGTGAACACGCCGCTCTTCCTGCGGGCCACCAGACCGGCAAAGCCCAGCACGGTGAAGGCCAGCAGATAGTCGCCGATGATGGACTGCCAGCCGATGGCGAAGCCGCCGTCAAACACGAACTGCAGCACGCCGAAAACAAAGCCGCTCAGCAGGCCGGGCCCAAGGCCCCAGCGCACGGCGTACAGCACCAGGGGCACCATGGACAGCACAACGCTGCCGCCCCAGGGCATCTCCCACAGCTTGATAAAGCTGAGGATCTCGGCCACAGCCACCAGAACAGCGCCCTCGCACAGAGCGCGAAGCTTCATGTGATTCATTTGATGTAACCTCCTAAGAAAACATGCTCTGTCCGGGCGGTTTTCTTCGGGAGGGGCTCCTTACGGAAACACCGCATTGCGGGCGATGCAATGCGGTGAAAAGTAACCATTCACTATGACCACATTCCTACGCCGGCATTATCCGGATCAGGTTCGAGGGATCACAGCGGCGATACGCTGTATCTCAGCCAGTTTGCACCAGCACCCCTTGTATTGTACAGTTATCATAGCACACAGGTAGGTATTTGTCAAGATATGGCGACAGGAAAATTTACCACTTTTTTACACCTGATCCAGATGGCCGGTGGCCTCCAGTGTGGCGAAGCGGTCCAGGGCGATGTACCCGGCGGCGAAGATCACATACAGGCCCGCCAGGGCCAGCAACGGCTTGAGCACATTGGCCCAGCCCGGCTCACAGTACAGCACCGTGCCGTCATCGGTGACTACCTGGGCGGCCAGCATCTCATGGCGCAGGGTGTACACCGTGCCGTCGGCGGCGGTGAAGCTGCGGCGCAGGGGCTTCAGCTCCTTGTACAGCGCGCCGCCCTCGTCGGTCTTGCTTTCGATGACGTTCCCTTGCAAGTCCATGGTGACGGCCACCTTGCCGGTGGACAGCACCAGCTGCCCGTCCCGGACGGTGAACACATAGCTCTTGTCCACGTCGGGCTTGAGGGTGTCCGCCTTCTCGCCCGATTCGTACACCTCGATCCTGCCGCCGCGGCCCAGATACAGCCGTCCCGCGTCATCGGCGGCCACGCCGCTGTAGGACAGGGACATAGCGCCGGTGGCCATGGCGATGATGGCGGCCACGAAGATCAGCGCCGCGGGGATGGCCAGCGCCCGCATCAGCTTACGGTATTTCGGTTCCAGTAATTTCATAGGTCTGACCTCATTCTTATATCCACATGCTTACATCCACATGGCGAACAGCCGCAGCAGTGTGCCCAGCGCCTTCTGATACCAGGGGCGGCCCTTCCAACGGGCCATGGTCACCCGCTGGCCCTGGGCCATGATGCGGGCCATGTCCTCCGCCAGAGGCTGGGACGCCTCGGTGCCGTACAGCAGCGTGCCGCACTCGAAATGGAGCTGGAAGCTGCGGTAGTCCATGTTCACCGAGCCCACGAAGGCCATCTCGCCGTCGGCCAGCACCGTTTTGCCGTGGAGCAGGCCGGGGGTAAAGGTGTAGATCTCCACTCCGTGGCGCATCAGCTCACCCCAGTAGCTCTGGGCCACCAGATAGGCGAACTTGTGGTCGGGGACGCCGGGCATCAGCAGCCGGGTCTGTACGCCGCTGTCCGCCGACAGGCACAGGGAGCGCATCATGGGCTCGTCGATGGCCAGATACGGCGTGGTGACGGTCAGCGTCTCCCGTGCGCCGCAGATCAGTTGGAGAAACGCGTCCTCGGCGGTGTTGATGGGGTTGTTGTCCGGGCCGTCCACAAAGGGCTGGACGAAGCCCTTACCCTCCCCGGCGAAGCGGGGACGGTAGAAGTCGTAATCGTTGTCCAGGGTGCCGCCCATCCGCTCCCACAGGTGGATGAACTCACGGGTCAGGCCCCAGGCGCCCCGGCCCGTCAGGCGCACGCCGCAGTCCTTCCAGTAGCCGAAGCGCTCCATCAGGTTGGCGTACTCGTCCGCCAGGTTGGCGCCGCCGGTATAGGCCACCTCGCCGTCGATGCAGGCGATCTTCCGGTGGTCGCGGTAGTTGAAGTACAGCCGGTTCACATACTGGTGCACCGGGTTGAACACCATGACCTCCACGCCGATGGCCTTCAGGGCGTCGGTCTCCTCGCTGCCGAAGCGCATCATGCTGCCGAAATCGTCAAAGAGGAACTTGATCTCCACGCCCTCCGCCCGCTTGCGGCGGAAGATGGTCAGCACCCGGTCGAAGAGGTCGCCCCGGGCCACGATATAGTACTCCAGGAAGATGAACCGCTCCGCCTGCTCCAGATGGGCCAGCAGGTCGTTGAGATACGCCTCGCCGGTGTCCAGATACACCGCCTCCGTGCCGTCGTACAGGGGGAAGCCGTGGCGCTCCATATAGCAGGCCAGGCGGCTCCACTCCGGCTCACGCTGCCGCAGGGCCGCCATGGCGGCACAGCTCTGGGCCGTCTGGGCGGCGCTCTCGGCGGGAAGGGGCAGCTTTTTCAGCGTCAGGCGCTTGGCGCTGCTCTCGCCGTTCCACAGCCAGTAGAGGATCAGGCCTGCCACCGGCACCGCCAGGATCAGCAATATCCAGCCAATCTTATAGCTGCTGCTGCCGGGACGGGTATAGACCCGCACGGCGCTGAACAGTGCCAGGATCTCCAGCAGGGTATAGGCCACGGCCATCCGCTGCTGCAGGAGCTTGGAAAGGCCGATGACCAGGGCGATTTGGGCCAGCAGCAGGATCGCCACCAGCGCCAGGCGCAGTCCCGCGCCGATCCGGCGTTCTGTCTTCTGTTGTACCTGGTGCTTCTTCATACGGCTCCTTTCGGTATAAGGTGGGGGGAATAACGGGGGATTGCGTTGGGGGGCGGCGGGGGGAGGGGAGCAATCCGAGCGCTGCCTGCGGCAGATACAGCGAGGTGAACGAGTGGCAGCGGTCAAAATTTCAAGCGCCCGCCGTAAGGCAGCGCAGAAATTTTGGGCACCGCAACAGGATCACCCCGCCCTACGAACCGGTCAACGATAGAATTCCGTAGGGCGGCATGACCACATGCCGCCGCGTATCATGCAGCGGGTCTTGCCCTTCCGCCTCAATTCCGGTTCTTGCGCAGGAGCTCCTGCTGGATGTCCCACAGCTTCTGGCTGAGATCCACATAATAGGTCTGGGGATTATCGAAGCGCTTGATCTCGTCCCACAGGGTGTCCACCTGCTGCTTGCAGTAGGTCTGGATGTCCTTCAGGGCGGGGGATTCGTACACCTTTTTGCCCTTCAGGAACACGGGCACCAGCAGCTCACGGGCCTGGTAATTGCAGACGTTCTTGGTTTTCCAGGTGGCGTAGGGGTCGAAGAGCATCATGGGCTCGTTCTCGTCCACCACCTCGTCATAGACGGTCATGTAGTCGGCGATGGCCTTGCCGTTGTCCTTGTTGTACAGGCGGTACACCTTCTTGAAGTGGGGGATGGTGATCTTCTCCACATTCTCGCTGCACTTGATCTTGGGGATGATCTCGCCCTGCTCGTTCTCTACGGCGGTCAGCTTGTACACGCCGCCGAACACCGGCTCACTCTTGGCGGTGATCATCCGCTCACCCACGCCGAACATGTCGATCTGGGCGCCCTGCAGGAACAGGTTCTGGATCAGCCGCTCGTCCAGGGAGTTGGACACGCTGATCTGGCACTCGGGCCAGCCGGCCTCGTCCAGCATCTTGCGGGCCTTCTGACTGAGATAGGCCATGTCACCGCTGTCCAGGCGGATGCCGCACTTGCTGATGCCCATGGGGCGCAGCACCTCGTTGAAGGCGCGGATGGCGTTGGGCACGCCGGATTTCAGCGTGTTGTAGGTGTCCACCAGCAGCGTGGCGTTGGTGGGATACGTCTCGCAGTAGGTCTTGAAGGCCTCGTACTCGGTGTCGAACATCTGCACCCAGGCGTGGGCCATGGTGCCGCCGGCGGGCACGCCGTAGAGCTGGTCGGAGATGGTGCAGGCGGTACCGGCGCAGCCGCCGATGTACGCCGCACGGGCGCCGATGATGGCGGCGTCCGCGCCCTGGGCCCGGCGGGAGCCGAACTCCAGCACCGTGCGGCCGTTGGCGGCGCGGCAGATGCGGTTGGCCTTGGTGGCGATCAGGCTCTGGTGGTTGATGGTCAGCAGCGTGAAGGTCTCGATGAGCTGGGCCTCGATGGACGGGGCGCGCACCACCACCAGCGGCTCACGGGGAAACACGGGGGTACCCTCGGGAATGGCGTAGATATCGCCGGTGAAGCGGAAGTCCCGCAGATAGTCCAGAAACTCCTCGCAGAACAGATTGCGGCTGCGGAGATAGGCGATGTCCTCTTCGCTGAAATGCAGGTTTTCGATGTAGTCGATCAACTGCTCCAAACCGGCGGCGATGGCGAAGCCGCCCTGATCGGGCACCTTGCGGAAGAACACATCGAAATAGGTGATGCGGTCCTTGTATCCGTTGCGGAAGTATCCGTTGCCCATGGTCAGCTCGTAAAAGTCGCACAGCATGGTCATGTTCAGCTTTTCGGCAGTATTCATTTCCAGTAAAACCTCAAATTCTCAATAATACCCCGGTCACGGGGCGCAGAGTGATCATTTTATTATTATAACACAAATTTTACATTTCGCAACCGTTTGTCACCCGGAATTCGATTTTTGGCGGAGAGCGGGGGAGAGGCGCCGGTGATCGCCCGGCGGGGACGGGAAATGCTGCCCACCCTTTGCCGCCGGCGGGATGTGCCGCTTGCCGGGCCGCCCCGCGAAGCCCTTGCGCAAACGAAAAAGGCGGCGTATCACGCCGCCTTTTTCATATGATACGAGCCGATCTGTAAGCCGGGTTCTGTCTTGACAGTCATCTATCTAGGCGCACCGTTGCCGGTACGCTCAAGCCACCCCGGGGACGGCCGGGCCAGCCGAATGTCCCCATACCGGTGTTGCTCCGGATAGAGTTTACAGCGACGGACGCTTCCACGCCGTCGGGTGAGCTCTTACCTTCACCTTTCCACCCTTACCTCGTCGATGCAAGCTCCATATCCTTTCTTCCGCCGCAAGCGGCAGAAGAAACTCATTTCGCTGCATCTCCTCTCCCCACAAAAACTACGTTTTTGCGGGGGCCCCATTTTAAGGAGCTACAAGGCGGTATATCTCTGTTGCACTTTTCCTGAAGTCGCCTTCGGCGGGCGTTACCCGTTATCCTTGCCCTGTGGAGCCCGGACTTTCCTCATCGGCAGGCTTTCGCCTTGCCGCCGCGACTGTCTGATCCACTCGTAACTCTCATTTTACCCAACCTTGCGGCAAAAGTCAACGAAAAATCCCCACTTTACCCGCCTGTTCACAACTTTGACCTTTACACCCCGGAAAAATCCGGGTATAATAATATGTTGAATTGTGCAAAAGGAGCAGGTACATGAAGGTCAATCAGATCAAAGCGGGCGCGCTGCTGTCCTATGTCTCCATGGGACTGAGCACCATCATCTCGCTTGTCTATACGCCCATTATGCTGCAGCGGCTGGGCGAAAGTGAATTCGGCGTCTATCAGGCGGTGCTGCCTATCATCTCCTATCTGAATCTTCTCAGCTTCGGCCTGGGCAGCGCCTATGTGCGGTACTACTCCCGCTTCCGGGCTGCCGGGGACAAGAAGGGCTGCGCCAAGCTCAACGGCATGTTCCTGACCACCTATCTTTTCCTGGGCGCGCTGGTGCTGGTCATCGGCTTCGGCCTGTCCTACTGCGACGTGATCTTCGGCAAAAAGCTGACCCCCGACGAGATCGCCCTGGCGGAGAAGCTGCTGCGGATCATGACCGTCAATGCCGCGCTGACCTTCCCCATCAGCGTGTTTGAATCCCATGTGACCATCAACGAGCGCTACCTCTTCCAGAAGGTGGTCACCATGGGCAAGCAGGTGCTGAACCCCCTGATCATGATCCCCCTGCTGATCATCGGCTACCGCAGCGTGACGCTGACCGTCGTCTCCCTGATCTTCACCATCCTCAGCGGTATCCTCAACATCAGCTACTGCCTGCGGAAGCTGCGGATGCCCTTCGCCTTCCGCGGCTACGATTTCCGCCTGCTGCGGGAGATGTTTGGCTTTACCCTATATGTATTCCTGGGCATCGTGGTGGACAACTTCAACTGGTCCATCGACCGCATGCTGCTGACGTGGCTCCACGGTACCACCGCTGTGACGGTGTACGTCATCGCCGCCCAGCTCAACACCTTCTATCTGGCCTTCGGCAACGCCATCTCCAACGTGATGACGCCCCGCGTCCACCGTCTGGTGGCGGAAAACGCCCCCATGCGCCGTCTGGACGCCCTGTTCACCAAGGTGGGCCGCCTGCAGTTCATCCTGCTGGCGGGCATCTTCCTGGGTTTCGTGGCGGTGGGCCAGTCCTTCGTGGTGCTGTGGGGCGGCGGCGAGATGTTCCGCATCGACTACTGGACCACGCTGCTGCTGTTCTTCTCCTGCCTGTGGACCAATATCCAGACGGTGGGCATTGAGATCCAGCGGGCCAAGAACATGCACAAGTTCCGCTCCCTGACCTATCTGGGGGTGGCCCTGGGCAATACCCTGATCTCCATCCCCCTCAGCATGAAGTGGGAGGGACTGGGCGCCGCCATCGGTACCGCCATCGCCACGCTGATCGGCAACGTGATCCTGATGAACTGGTACTACTACCGCCGCATCGGCCTGAATATCCCCGCCTTCTGGCGGCACATCTTCCACCTGATGCCCTCCATGCTGCTGCCCGCCGCGGCGGCGGTGCTGCTGGCCATCTTCATCCACCCCACCAGCTACTGGGGCCTGATCCCGCCGGGCTGCGCCTTCGTGGCGGTATACGCCCTGTCGGTGTGGCTGTTCGGCCTGAACCGCTACGAGCGGAGCCTGGTCACCGGCCCCCTGCGGAAGCTGACACGACGCAAGAGAGGAGGCGGACGCCATGCCGCGTAAATCGGGACGCAATACCAAGGGCCGCATCGTCTCCGCGGCCTGGAAGCTCTTCTATGAGCAGGGCTACGACAACACCACCGTGGAGGACATCATCTTCGAGTCCGAGACCTCAAAGGGCAGCTTCTACCACTATTTCGAGGGGAAGGACGCCCTGCTGGGCTCCCTGTCCATGATCTTCGACGAGAAGTACGAGGAGCTGCGGCAGGAGATGGCTCCCGACATGCACGCCGTGGAGAAGCTGCTGTATATGAATCACGAGCTGTTCACCATGATCGACAACACCGTGTCGGTGGAGCTGCTGGCCCGCCTGTTCTCCACCCAGCTCACCACCAAGGGCGAGAAGCACCTGCTGAACCGCGACCGCATGTACTTCAAGCTGCTGCACCAGGTGGTGCGCCAGGGGATGGAGCGCCGTGAGCTGCGGACGGACATGACCGCCAACGAGATCATCAACGACTACGCCATGTTCGAGCGGGCGCTGATGTACGACTGGTGCCTGGCCGACGGCGGCTACGCCCTGGCCCGCAACGCCGACCGGCTGATGCCCATGTTTCTGGCCAACTACCGGGGCGAAAAATAAAAAATTTATTTTTCGTCTCTGCGCAGATTCATAAATCGTCTATATGGAAAACCCAGTATTTTCAATATATTAACGCTTTTTTAGCAGAACCAGTTATAGAACTCGTTCTATAACTGGTTCTGTATTTACGTCTAGTAAAGAGTATGGTATAGTAGCCTGCGTTAGACGAAAGAGAGGTTCCTTAGTATGACAACTGCGCAAATCTGTATCATCATCGCCATCGCGGTGTACCTCATCGCCATGGTGTTCGTAGGCGTGGCCTACTCCCGTGCCAGCAAGGGCGGCGCGGACAACTTCTATCTGGGCGGCCGCCAGCTGGGCCCCGTGGTCACGGCCATGAGCGCCGAGGCCAGCGACATGAGCTCCTGGCTGCTGATGGGTCTGCCCGGCGTGGCCTACTTCACCGGCATCGCCGACGCGGCCTGGACGGCCATCGGCCTGGCCCTGGGTACTTACCTGAACTTCCTGCTGGTGGCCAAGCGCCTGCGCATCTACTCCGCCGAGATCAACGCCATCACCGTGCCGGAGTTTTTCTCCAAGCGCTTCAAGGATGACAAGAAGGTGCTGCTGGGCATCTCCGCCCTGATCATCCTGATCTTCTTCATCCCCTATACCGCCTCCGGCTTTGCCGCCATCGGCAAGCTGTTCAACAGCCTGTTCGGCTTCGACTACATGGTCTCCATGCTGATCGGCGCGGCGGTGGTCATCCTCTACACCATCATGGGCGGCTTCCTTGCCGTGTCCACCACTGACCTGATCCAGAGCATTGTCATGACCATCGCGCTGGTGGTGGTGCTGGGCTTCGGCATCGAGGTGGCAGGCGGCTGGACTGCCGTTACTGACAACGCCCGCTCTATCCCCGGCTACCTGAGCCTGGTGCAGATGACCGATATCTCCACCGGTGAGGTGCAGGATTACGGCTTCATCAAGTCCCTGTCCATGCTGGCCTGGGGTCTGGGCTACTTCGGCATGCCCCACATCCTGCTGCGCTTCATGGGCATCAGCGACGCCAATAAGCTGAAGATCTCCCGCCGCATCGGCAGCATCTGGGTGGTCATCTCCATGACCGTGGCCGTTACCATCGGCATCGTGGGTCTGGCCATGTCCCGGGTGGGCGAGATCGAGACCTTCGGCTCCTCCAGCGCCGCCGAGGCCGTCATCGTCAAGATCGCCGATCTGCTGAGCACCCACGGCGTGCTGGCCGCGCTGGCCGCCGGTCTCATCATCGCCGGTATCCTGGCCTCCACCATGTCCACGGCGGACAGCCAGCTGCTGGCCGCGTCCTCCAGCGTGTCCGAGGATCTGTTGAAGCGGGTGCTGGGCGTGAAGATGTCCGCCAAGACCACCATGTGGGTGGCCCGCATCACTGTCATCGTCATCTCCGTCATCGCCGTGTTCTTGGCCCGCGACCCCAACAGCTCCGTGTTCACCATCGTGTCCTTCGCCTGGGCCGGCTTCGGCGCCACCTTCGCGCCTGCCATGCTGACGGCGCTGTTCTGGAAGCGCACCACCAAGTGGGGCGTCCTGGCCGGTATGATCTCCGGCGGCGCCATGGTGTTTATCTGGAAGTATCTGGTAAAGCCCATGGGCGGCGCGTGGGGCATCTACGAGCTGCTGCCCGCCTTCATCGTGGCGCTGGTGTTCATCGTGGTGGTCTCCCTGCTGACTAAGGCGCCCGACGCCGACACCGTGGCCACCTTCGACAAGGTCAAGGCCGACTGCAAGAAGTAAGTAAAACATATCAAAAAGAGCCGCCAGGTTGGCGGCTCTTTTTCTTGACAAATCGCGGCAGTTCCGCCACAATAGAAGCACCAATATCACACAGGAGGAACTTGCCATGCGCAGAAAAGAATGTGAACGGGACGAAGCCTTCGCCTGGGAGGTGCTGAAAAACTCCGTCTACTCCACCCTATCCATGGTGCGCCCGGACGGCACGCCCTATGCCACGCCGCTGAACATCGTGGGCGACGAGGTGTACAAGACCCTGTACTTCCACTGTGCCGGCGCCGGTGAGCGCTGGGAGCTCCTGAAGGACGGCGCGCCGGTGTGCGTCACGGCGGTGTCCACCGCCACGCTGATCCCCAACGGCTTCACCACCGCCTACCGCAGCGCCATGTTCCAGGGCCGCGCCGAAGTGGTGACCGATGACGGCGAGAAGATGAAGGCTATGCTGCTGTTGTGCACCGCCTTTGATCCCAAGGCTATGGGCCGGTTCGAGCAGGCCATGGCCCACTGTCCCGCCAAGGTCATCAGGATCGTACCGGAGGCCATCACCGGCAAGGAGCACGAGATGCACCAGCAGATGCCCGCAGCCCACGGATGCAAAAGCAAATAATGCAGGCTTTATCGGCACATTAACCGCCTTTTTCGGTACATAAACGGCCGTTATCGGTACACATTTTCCGGCAGGAACCTCCCTGCCGGAGAATGTGTACTTTTTCTTGCGATTTTTTAACGGCTCTGTTATACTACGGATAGCTTCCCAGGTAAGGAGAAACTACTATGGCGGAAATGATTATGGCCTTTACGCCCCTTGTGTTTCTGATCGTCTACGCCCTCAAGACCCGGAAGATGGCGGAATCCATGATCCTGGCCACGCTGCTGGCCATGGTGCTGCTGCATCGGCAGCATTTTCTCACCGGCACCATCGACGCCATGTATGCCACGCTGGCCAACGCCTCCTACCAGTTCGCCCTGTGCGTCATCATCGGCTTCGGCGGCATGATCACGCTGCTGCAGGCCTCCGGCGCGCTGATGGGCTTCCGCGACCTGCTGGCAAGGGTGGCCTCCACGCCGCAGCGGACGCTGCTGCTGGCATGGATTTTGTCGGTGGTCATGTTCGTGGACGAATATCTCAACGCCCTGACGGTCACCATCTCCATGCGGGGCATCTGCGACAAGAACCGCATCCCCCGTGAGCATCTGGCGGTGCAGGCCAACATTATGGCCTGCTGTCTGTGCGTCACCGTCCCCTTCACCAGCTGGACGGCCTTCAGTGTGGGACTGATCTCCGATTTTGACCTGGGCTTCAACGACTATCTGCAGGCCATCCCCTTTATGTTCTATCCGCTGGCTATGATGCTGCTGAGCCTGCTGCTGGCGCTGGGCGTATTCCCCAAGGTGGGCGGCCTGAAGCAGGCCTATCAGCGGGTACAATCCGGCGGCGCACCCTTCGAGCAGAACGCCTCCGCCGAGAAGCTGGTGGACATCGCCGATGTGGACGAGAGCAATGTGTCCTCCGCATGGAACGCCATCATCCCGCTGGCGGCGCTGGTGGGCGGTACCGTCCTCTTTGACAACGATCTGCTTCACGGCATCATTATCGCCCTGATCGTGCAGTTTCTGCTGTATGTGATCTCCAAGCGTATGACGGTGGGCGAGTACTTTGACCATTTCTTTGCCGGGGCCAAGGGCATGACCTCCATCGCCATCGTGGTGGGCTTCGGGTTGATGCTCAGTGACGCCAACCGGGAATTGGGACTGTTTGACATCCTGATCAACGGCATCGGCGGCACGGTGCCCGCCTGTCTGATCCCGCCGCTGGCCTTTCTCCTGGTGGCGCTGACGGTGTTCGCCGTGGGCGGCTGCTGGGCGGTGATGACCATTGCCGTGCCGGTGTTCCTCCCCATGGGCGCAGCGGCCGGGGTCTCCGCACCGCTGATGATCGCCGCCGTTATGAGCGGCATCACTCTTGGGTACAGCCTGTGCTTCTATGCCGACGCCGTGCTGATGACCACTGCGGGCTCCGGCGTGTCCAACCTCACCACCATCAAGGCCACGACGCCCTACGCCATCGGCGTGGCGGCGGTGAGCGCCGTCGGCTTCCTGCTGTGCGGGCTGGTGTGAGGGCCGCGCTGATCCCGCAGGGCGGCACGCCCGCAGTTCGCCGCAGGATATGAAACACCTCCCGCAGGGGAGGTGTTTTGTCATATTTGTGAAATACAGGGGGGAAAATTCGGTAGTGTTTTGTCAGCATTGACACTTTACATTAGCGTGGTAAAGTGGTAGAGTATTACCATACTAAAACAAAAGAAAGACGCCACGAAATGAGGCGCCAACGAAAAGGAGAAAAGTAACATGAAAAAGTTTTTGGCAATGATGCTGGCGCTGGTGATGGCGCTGAGCCTGGTGGCCTGCGGTAATCAGGCTGCCCCTGATGCAAACACTGACGACAACAGTGACACCCCCGCTGAGGTGACCTACGCCGTGGAAGCCGGCAGCGCCGGTGAGGAAGTGGCCAACGAGAAGGGCTGGAAGATCAACTCCGTCGGCTCTCAGGCTGACGCGCTGATGGAAGTGGACGCCGGTACCTCCGACGCCGCCATCATCGACCTGCTGATGGCCGGCGCCATGGTGGGCGAGGGCACCAGCTATCCCGACCTGAAGGTCACCGATCAGAAGTTGACCTCTGAGCTGTACGGCGCCGGCTGCCGCAAGGGCAGCGACCTGGCCTCCTACATCAACAGCGTGATGTCCGCCGCCTATGCCGACGGCAGCATGCTGGAGCTGGCCAAGACCTACGGCGTGCAGGAGGCGCTGCTTGAGCAGCCTGCTGCTGAGTTCGTCGCCTCCGAGTCCGACAGCGATGTGGCTTACATCCAGGAAAAGGGCAAGCTGGTGGTCGGTATCACCGAGTTCGCCCCCATGGATTACAAGGATGCCAACGACGAGTGGATCGGCTTTGACGCCGACATGGCCAAGCTGGTGGCCGAGAAGCTGGGCGTCGAGATCGAGTTCGTGGTCATCGACTGGGACATGAAGGTCAACGAGCTGGACAGCAAGAACATCGACGTGGTGTGGAACGGCATGACCCTGACCGAGGGCGTGCAGGCCGCCATGGAGTGCACCAACGCCTACTGCGAGAACGCACAGGTGGTCATCACCAAGTGAGTTGCCAGACGGCAAAAAGTATGCTATGATAGTTTCCCATGGCAGAGGGCGTGACGCGTCCTCTGCCTTTGGGCGGCTTAGTACCATCGATTGACAAGGGCAAACACGCCTGCCAGCGTGTCTTTCCGGCGCTTTTTGCCCTTTTCGCCTTGGTGGGCGCCAGCCCACCTGCGTCTCAAAAACCAAAAATCACTCGAAAATACATCGCTGGAAGGTGCCTTGCAGTTTTGCCGGAGCAGAAATGTGTCCAGACAAGAAAAGACCCGCAGAGAATACTTGCCGTATTGTCAAGGGGCTAACGCAGTATGAGCGTATTTCTGCCCGCCAAAACCGTGCCTGCCCTTGTTAATCGATGGTATTTCTGTTACTTTTTCCATAGACCCCACTGATACATAAAAGGAGTTTTGCCATGTTTGCGACCGTCACCCTCTCGCTGCTTCAGGGTATGGGCGAGCTTTTGAAGATCTTTTTCCTGACGCTGCTGTTTTCCCTTCCGCTGGGATTGCTCATTGCCTTTGCCCTGCGCAGCCGGTGCAAGCCGGTGAGCTGGCTGTTCAACGTGATCGTGTGGATCATCCGCGGCACGCCGCTGATGCTGCAGCTGATCATCATCTTCTACGGCCCCGGCAAGTGGTTCGACAACAACATCTGGGGCAATTTCTCCGACGGCCGCATGGCGGCCTGCGTGGTGGCCTTCGTCATCAACTACGCCTGCTATTTCGCCGTGATCTACAAGGGCGGCATCGAGGGTGTGCCGGTGGGCCAGCGGGAGGCCGGCCAAGTGCTGGGTATGACCAAGAGCCAGATCTTCTTCCGGGTGACGCTGCTGCAGATGGTGAAGCGCATCGTGCCCCCCATGTCCAACGAGATCATCACGCTGGTGAAGGACACGTCCCTGGCCCGGATCATCGCCGTGACGGAGCTGATCAAGGCCGGTGAGTCCTATATGAAGTCCGCCGGTATCATCTGGCCCCTGTTCTATACGGCAGTGTTCTATCTGGCCTTTGTGGGCGTTCTGACCATTCTGTTCAACTTTGTGGAGCGCAAGCTTAGCTACTTCAGATAAGGAGGGATTACCATGGCGATCTTAGACGTACAGCACATTGAAAAGCACTTTGGCGATACCTCCGTGCTGAAGGACATCAGCTTCTCCCTGGAGGAGGGGCAGGCCCTCAGCATCATCGGTTCCTCCGGCAGCGGCAAGACCACGCTGCTGCGGTGCCTGAACTTCCTGGAGGCGCCGGATCAGGGCGTGATCTCCGTGCGGGGCAAGATACTGTTTGACGCCGCCGACCCCGCCACCCGCCGTGAGGCGGACATTCGCAAGAAGCGGCTACACTTCGGTCTGGTGTTCCAGAGCTTCAACCTGTTCCCCCAGTATACGGCGCTGGAAAACGTGGTGCTGGCCCGGAAGCTGATGGCGAAAACGGAAAAGACCGGCGAGAGCGAGACCGCCATTCTGGCCGAGGGCAAGGCGCTGCTGGAGAAGATGGGCCTGGCCGACCGGATGGAGAACTATCCCCACCAGCTCTCCGGCGGACAGCAGCAGCGGGTGGCCATCGCCCGGGCGCTGGCCATGAAGCCGGACATCCTGTGCTTTGACGAGCCCACCTCCGCCCTTGACCCGGAGCTGACCGGCGAGGTGCTGAAGGTCATCCGGGGCCTCGCCCAGCAGCACACCACCATGATCATCGTGACCCATGAGATGGCCTTCGCCCGCGATGTGGCGGATCAGGTGATCTTCATGGACGGCGGCGTCATCGTGGAGCAGGGCCCGGCCCGCGAGGTCATCGACAACCCCCAGCAGGAGCGCACCCGCCACTTCCTGGCCCGGTATTCGGAACAATGATTTTCCTGAAAAGGACTGCAAAACGGCTGTTTTGCAGTCCTTTTTTGCGGGCAGAGGACGATGAAAAATGCGGTTGCGGGCGGCGGGGGAGTGTGCTATACTGGGGCCATCCAAATAAAAACAAGGAGTGAGCTTCCTATGCGCCAGTATGTTGTGGACGCCTTTACCGACCATGTATTCGCGGGCAATCCCGCCGCCGTGTGCGTGATGGACAAGTGGCTGGACGAGGCCACCATGATGGCCATCACCCGCGAGAACAACCTGTCCGAGACGGCCTTCGCCGTGAAGGAGGGGGAGAAGTACCACCTGCGGTGGTTTACCCCCGGCGGCGAGATCGACTTGTGCGGCCACGCCACGCTGGGCACCGCCTGCGCCATCATGACCTATGTGGCGCCGGAGCTGACGGAGATCACCTTTACCACCCTGTCGGGCGACCTGACGGTGGTGCGGAAGGGGGATCTGTATGAGATGGACTTTCCCGCCTATGAGCTGAAAAGCGTGCCAGTGACCCAGGCCATGGCCGACGCCATGAACGGCGCCATGCCCAAGGCCGCCTATATGGGCCGCGATCTGCTGTGCGTATTTGACAACGAGGCGACGGTGCGGAGCATGGCGGTGGATCAGGAGAAGGTGCGGGCGCTGGACGGCCTGCTGCTGCACGCCACCGCGCCCGGCAGCGGCGAGAACGACTGCGTGTCCCGCAGCTTTGCCCCCAAGTGCAATGTGGCGGAGGATCCCGTGTGCGGCTCCAGGTCGTTTGGACCCAAACTTAAAGTGAACGAAGACCCCGTCTGCGGCTCCGGCCACTGCCACATCGTGCCCTATTGGGTCAAGACCCTGGGCAAGGATACGCTGGTGGCCTATCAGGCCAGTCCCCGGGGCGGCACCCTGTACTGCACCCAGGTGGGGGAGCGCATCAAAATGAGCGGCAAGGCCGCTATCTACTCTGTGGCGGACATCAACATCGGATAACGGGAAACGAAAAGGACCGGCCTGCGGCTTGTGC
>USAT01000004.1 GCA_900552725.1 uncultured Eubacteriales bacterium
GACATGATTCGTGGGTATCCATTGCGCGAGACCGGCTCCGCAGCTGCCTGCGGAGGACTCATTCCATGGTATTATACATCAAAGTTTACCGTTTGGCAACAATGACTTTTTGCCAAAGGCTTGCATTTTCTTCAAAAAAGGATATGATATAGGAGAAAAAATATATGCTGCTTTCCACAGCAGAAGAAAAGAAGGGTATACTATGACAAAAATCGACATTATCTCCGGATTCCTGGGCGCGGGCAAGACCACGCTGATCAAGAAGCTGCTGGCCGAGGCCTATCAGGGCGAAAAGCTGGTGCTGATCGAGAACGAATTCGGCGAGATCTCCATTGACGGCGGCTTCCTGAAGGACAGCGGCGTGCAGGTCAGCGAGATGTCCTCCGGCTGCATCTGCTGCTCTCTGGTGGGCGACTTCAACAAGGCCCTGAAGGAGGTCCATGAGAAGTTCCGGCCCGACCGCATCCTCATCGAGCCCTCCGGCGTGGGCAAGCTCAGTGACGTGATCGTGGCGGTGGAGAACACCGTGAAGGACGTGCCGGACATGAAGCTGAACAGCTTCGTCACCGTGGCCGACGCCAGCAAGGTGAAGGTCTACATGAAGAACTTCGGAGAGTTCTATAATAACCAGATCGAGTCCGCCGGCACCATCATCCTCTCCCGTACCCAGAAGCTGAGTCAGGAGAAGCTGGAGGCCGCCGCGGCCATGCTGCGGGAGAAGAATCCCACCGCCGCCATCATCACCACCCCCTGGGATCAGATCGACGGCAAGACCATTCTGGCCGCCGTGGAGAAGGTGTCTCTGGCCGACGAGATGCTGGAGAAGATGCGTGCCGAGCATGAGGCCGACGAGCACGAGCATCACCACCATCATGACCACGATGAGCATGAGGCGCACGACCATGATCACGAGCATTGCCATCATCACCATGACCACGATGACGATGACGACCACGATCATGACCGCTGCTGCCACCACCATGATCATGAGGAGGAGCACGATCATGATCATGACCATGACCATGACCATGATCATGACGAGCATGACCACGACCACGAGCACCATCATCACCACGACGGCGAGGAGTGCGACGATCCCCACTGCGGCTGTCATCACCATCATCACCACGCCGATGAGGTGTTCACCTCCTGGGGCGAGGAGACGGTGAAGCCCTTTGCCGAGAGCCAGCTCCACCAGATCCTGACGGCGCTGGACAGCGGCGACTACGGCCAGATCGTCCGGGCCAAGGGCATCGTGCCCAACGGCGAGGGCAAGTGGCTGCACTTCGACTATGTGCCGGAGGAGCACGAGGTGCGCTTTGGCCCCGCCGACTACACCGGCCGCCTGTGCGTCATCGGCGCCAATCTCGACGAGCACAAGCTCCACGAGCTGTTCGGCCTGTAAGGAGACAACAAGCCTATGGATATTCCTGTTTATCTCATTGCCGGATTTCTGGACGCCGGAAAGACGGATTTCATCAACGGCATCCTGAAGGACGGCTTCGCCGCCGAGGACCGCACGCTGCTGATCTGCTGCGAGGAGGGCGAGAACGAGTACGATCCCAAGGTGCTGCAGAACGTGTTCACCTACACCATCGACGACCCGGCGCAGATGACCCCGGCCCTGTTCAAGAAGCTGGAAAAGCAGTACCGCCCCAAGCAGGTCATCATGGAGTATAACGGCATGTGGCAGATGGAGCCCCTGTACCGCGAGGGCTTCCCCGCCAACTGGATCTTATACCAGATCATGGTGCTGGTGGACGCCACCACCTTCGAGCCCTATGTCCGCAACATGGGCCAGCTGATGATGGAGAAGATCGCCAACGCCGACCTGCTGATCTTCAACCGCTGCAACGAGGAGCTGCGCGCCCAGCTCCGCAGCCGCAACCTGAAGATGGTGAACCGCCGGGCCGACATCTATCTGGAGAACGCCGACGGCACCAGCGAGGAGTATATGACCCCCGACATGTCCCCGTTCGACCTCTCCAGCGGCCATCTGGACGTGCCGGATGACGAGTACGGCGTGTGGTACGTTGACCTGATGGACAATACCGACCGGTACGACGGCATCACCGTCACCTTCAAGGCCCTGATGTGCCACTCCAAGAAGTTCAAGGGCGTCCACTGCCCCGGCCGCTTCGCCATGGTGTGCTGCGAAAACGACATGCAGTTCCTGGCCCTGGTGTGCCGCGGCGAGGGACTGGACAAGTTCAAGAACCGGGACTGGGTGGAGCTGACCGCCACCGTCCGCAAGGAGAACTGCGACGCCTATCAGGGCGAGGGCCCGGTGCTGTACGTCTCCGACATCCACGCCACCGAAAAACCGAAGAACGAAGTGGTTTCGTTTTGATGAAAGACCTCCGGCTCTGCCGGAGGTCTTTTCAGCTTGTCAAAAAAGGGCATAGCCCTTTTTTGACAAATATAGAAATCGCTCCGACCCGCATTTATTCTATTGGGGTGCAACAAAAGCAAGACGGATGCTAAAAATATGCCACTGGCATATTTTTTAACGCACCGACGCGGCAAAAAATGATCCAAATTGTTCGCCGCCATAGCGGGCGGCGAAAAGCGACACACTGTCCGGCATTATCCGAATCACCAAAAATTACCCCGGAATTTCGTGCAAAACGCCGCAAATGCCATCCTTGCCCCATATTCCCGCCGGTGGTACACTGGTATTGGAAAAATATGGCGCAATGTGTGGCGCGCCGCGTTGAAACGAGAGATAACACAGGAGGAGAAGCCTATGAAGAAGCGGATCGTAAGTCTGCTGATGGCCGTGCTGCTGGTGGTGACGATGCTGCCGGTGGCCGCCATGGCGGAGGAGCTGACACCGGACGAGCCTGCCGGAGAGCCGGTCGTGTCCGAAGCGGTCACGACGGAACCGGCCGGGGAGGAAACGCCTGCCGGCGAAGACGAAACCGAAACGGAACAGGTGACCTACACGGGAGAGATATTCACCGCGTGGGGCACAAAGTGCGGCCAATATGCCGAACCGGCTGACGCCGCCACCGCCGTCTATGTGAAGTATACGGCCTCCAGCGGCGAGATCATCTGCCAGGCCGTGAAAGGCGAAGCGGCAGATGGCGGAGATCGGGTAACGGTGGATGGTGTGGTATACACCGCCGTGGAGGGTTCCGCCTTGATGCCCATCGCCCACATCTGGATCGCGGACACTGCTGAGGACAGCAGCGTATCCACCTATACCTGTCAGACCTGCAAAACAGTGGCCACGGTCATCGCTTCCATGGATGTGGCTGACAGCACCAAGAGCCACGAGAGGCTGCCTGACGGCTCGTGGCTGGAGTTCTCCTACACCGTCGACTCCGGGGATGAGCCGGCCACTGTGACCCGGATCGAATGGGTGAAGATGCTGGTAGATACCTTCCGGATGACCGTGGAGGGCGGCAACTATCCCGACAACTACTACACAGACATCGACAGCACCGCCGATTACTACCGCGACCTGATGGTGGCGGTGGAGTTCGGCGTCATCGACCTGGCGGCCGGTTCGGAATTCCGGCCGGAGGAGCCTGCCACGCGAGAGTTCGCGGCACACACGCTGAACTACTGCCTGGCCTTCCAGCTGGATGAAAATACTTACACCTATAGCGACACCGACGACGTTACCTATAAGGATGACGTTCAGGTGGCGGTGAACTGCGGCTGGTTTGCGCTGGTGGACGACAGCTTCCTGCCGCGGCAGGCCGTGACCGCCGACGAGGCGGAGGCCATGCTGGCGGACGCCGAGGAGGTGTTCTTCGGCACCACCGTGACCGAGGGCTACAACAGCACCTACGAATTCAAGGCGGACGTGACCGTGATCCCGGAGGGTACCGAGGTGACGGTGGTGACGGGGATCGACGAAAACGGCGACGAGACCGGTACGGCGGTCGTCTCCATTACGGACTGCCCCAAGGTGATCGAGGTGAACAGCCTGTTTGCCGTGTACCTCAACGGCATCCCGGTGGCCTATACGGCGAAAACCGTCACCCAGGAGGGCAGCGTGACCCGCATCGAGGCAACGCCGCTGGCCACAGAGGACGCCTTTACATCCATCGACGCCCAGGGCGTCGTGGAGGCGGACATGTCCCAGATCACGGCGCTGGGCGATACGGAGCTGAGCTACTATGTGGAGGAGCTGGATCAGGAATTCCAGACCTACGCGCTGGCCCGCGCCGCCGCCCGGAAGGTCGGTGTTATTAAGCCCGATATCGAGCTGCACGGAAAGATCTCGATGGAGATGGGCGGCGTGACCCTTTTCGTGGAAGCCACGATCACCAATCCTACCGTCAAGTACAATATCAGCCTCCTGAAAGGTATTGCGTATGTTACGCTCGACTATGACCTGGAGGTGGAATATCGCGGCGAGATCGAGCTGAAAAAGGAGCTGCTGTTGTGCTACTGGGGCATCCCCGGCGTCGGCGGCCTGAAGATCACGCTGGAGCCCGCGCTGACAGGCGGCATCAGCGGAACCCAGAACTTCCATATCGAGCAGGGTGTTTTTGTCGACGTGAAGAACAGTATCGGCAACAAGGTCCGCCTGATCAAGGGCTTCAACAGCAAGGAGTTTGCCCTGACTGCGGACGTGACCGGCGAGATCGGCGTTGTCGCCAAGTTCGGCATTACCGACCTTCCCGTTTTTAACCTCTATGTATACGCCGAGGTGGGCGGCAAGTGTACGGTGGAGATCACGAAGCACACGACGGAGGGGTCCTGCACCTGTGTGGATTTCGGCGCCCATGTCTATGCGGAGGCCGGTCTTGAGGGCAGCATAGAGTTCCTGTTCTTCAAAGCGGCAGAGCTGAAGATCGACAAGGTGATCTTCGACGAGAACAACAGCCCCCACCGTGTGGCGCATCACTACGAAAACGGCGTGAAGGTACCGGAGTGTACCCAAACCGGAAACACCGGCTGGCAGACCCCCGACGATTCGCCCAACAGCTCCAACGGCTGGTCGGGCGGCAGCAATAACCAGGGACAGAACAGCGCCGGCGAAATCTACACGCTTTTCGACTACACGCTGGACGCTGACGGCAACGCCACCATCACCGACTACAAGGGCAACGCCTGGACGCTGATTATCCCCAAGACCCTGGACGGCCACAAGGTGGTGACTATTGGCCGGAACGCGTTTGCCAATAGCCAGTCCAAGGCGTATCTGAAAACGATCGTTATTCCTGAAGGTGTTACTTTAATTGACGAGTGTGCCTTTATGGGTTGTCTGGTGCTGCAGAAGGTCACCCTGCCCAGTACGCTGCGATACATCCGGAACCGGGCGTTCTCCGGCTGTGTGGCATTGACCTCCGTGGAGTTGCCGGATGGCCTGCTGGAGCTGGATGCACTTGCATTCAGCGACTGTACCTCGCTGCGCAGGGTTTACATTCCGGCGACGATCACCGCTGTTAATAAGTATGTCAACGGATACCGCACCTATTGGGGGCCTTTCGAAGGGTGTACTGCGCTGAATACCGTGACCTATAAAAAGGGTATTACGACCATTCCGGGCTACCTGTTCTACAAGTGTACCGGGCTGCGAACAGCGGACATTCCCAATACAGTGACCGCCATCGGAGAAAATGCATTCCGTGCGTGCACCAATCTTCGCAAGATCGAGCTGCCCACCTCGCTGCGCAGCATCGGTGAATTGGCATTCGGAGAATGCACTGCCTTGACGGAGCTGCTGCTGTCCGAGGGCCTTACGACCATCAACGCAGCCGCGTTTGTCGACTGCAAGGCACTGGAGACGGTGTCCCTGCCCAGTACGCTGCGATACATCCGGAACCGGGCGTTCTCCGGCTGTGTGGCGCTGACCTCTGTGGAGCTGCCGGATGGCCTGCTGGAGCTGGATGCGCTTGCGTTCGGCAACTGCACGTCGTTGAGCAGGGTTTACATTCCGGCGACGATCACCGCTGTTAATAATTACCACACTGGATACTATACCTATTGGGGGCCTTTTGAGGACTGCAGTGCGCTGAACACCATTGCTTACGGAGAAGGTATTACTGTCATTCCGGAGTACCTGTTTTATAAGTGCACGGGGCTGCAAACGGCGGCGATTCCCGAGACTGTGACAACCATCAGTAAGAACGCATTCCGAGCGTGCGCCAATCTCAGTGAGGTCGAGCTGCCTACTTCGCTGCGCAGCATCGGTGAATTGGCATTCGGAGAATGCACTGCCTTGACGGAAATGCTGCTGCCCGAGGGCCTTACGACCATCAACGCGGCCGCGTTCATCGACTGCAAGGCACTGGAGACGGTGTCCCTGCCCAGTACGCTGCGATATATCCGGAACCGGGCATTCTCCGGCTGTGTGGCGCTGACCTCTGTGGAGCTGCCGGATGGCTTGCTGGAGCTGGATGCGCTTGCGTTCGGCAACTGCACGTC
Organism: uncultured Eubacteriales bacterium; assembly: GCA_900552725.1. Classification (GTDB taxonomy): domain Bacteria; phylum Bacillota; class Clostridia; order Oscillospirales; family Oscillospiraceae; genus Vescimonas. Next base: position 6,388 of record USAT01000004.1, read on the forward strand.
ACTGAGTGAGATCAACATTCCGGCGACGCTCACCGCTGTCAACAAGTATTCCGGTGGTTCCAACATGTATTTGGGGCCTTTTGAGGGCTGCAGTGTGTTGAAAAATGTAACGATTGTCAGTGGCTTGAAAACGATTCCCGGGTACCTGTTCTACAAATGCACAGGCTTGGAAAGCCTGGTGATTCCCAGCGGTGTTACCACAATCGGAGGCAGTGCCTTCGGCAGCTGCACAAATCTGAAATCCGTTACTATCCCGGCATCTGTTGTGACGATCGATGACAACGCCTTCAGCACCTCCGGCCTGACCATCTACGGCGCAGCGGATTCGAAGGCGCAAAGCTATGCCAAAAGCAAAGAGTACAAGTTCGTGCCGCTGCAGGTGATCGGGACCGTATCCGGTGACGGCGGAGACGCGCCGGTGAGCATCACCATTACCGGCGCTGACGGTGAGATGACCGAAATCAAAAGCGCTGACGGCAACTACCAGCTTGAGAAACTGGATCCTGGTACCTACACCATAGCGCTTACCAAGGAGGGCTGTGTGCCGTATCGGAGCACCTTTACCGTCGATGAGAGCGGTAAAGCGAACACGGTGGACGTTGTACTGGTGGCCCGCGGCAATATCAACGGCGCCGCTGTGAACGGCGAGGCTGTGGAGATCACCGACGTGGCCTGCCTGTACGAGATGCTGACCACCGGCGAGTGTCAGAGCAAAATCGCCGATCCGGAGTACCTGGAAGCCGTGGCTGATGTCAACAGCGACGGCACCGTGGATGTCTACGACCTGCAGCGGCTGTACGAGACGGTCAGCAGACTTAGAGACGCGGCGGAGGATTGAGCCGTCGTCCGCGCTATGCGAAATGACAATGCGCGAGACAGCACGGCTGGCGTATGACACGGCAGCATGATCCGTAAAGGGGCTGCTTACGAAGGCCGCCGGGTCCGGACAAATGATCTCTGCGAAAAGAGCGCCTGATCTCTGATGAGATCAGGCGCTCTTTGTTGTGCTTTGACGGCATCCGCGCCGGGTTACGCGGCGATCCAACCAACGGTTGGTTGCTTTTCGGCGGCGGTCTGGTACAATAAAGACGAGGTGAGACCATGAACAAAGAGATCTTCGGCGGCTTTATCGCCGATTTACGCAGGGTGGCCGGGATGACGCAGAAGCAGGTGGCCGACCGGCTGCATGTGACCGACCGGGCTGTCAGCAAATGGGAGCGGGGCCTCAGCTATCCCGATGTGACGCTGATGGAGCCTCTGGCCGTCGTGCTGGGCGTCGGCGTGGAGGAGCTGCTGACCTGCCGGCGGAAGGAGGCGCCTGCCCCGGAGCCGGAGCTTCCGGCCCTGCGCTCGGTGCTGACCATCACGCAGGAGGAAAAGCGCATCCGTACCCGGCGGACGCGGGTATTGCTTTGCGCCGCTGCCGCGGTGCTGGTGCTGGCAGTGCTGATCACCATGCAGCACAACGGCAAGCTCTTCTATGAGCGGCGCACCACATCCCCGGGCGGAGATACCACCTTCACGGTGTATCGGGACAGTTTGCTTGACGGAGAGCTCCACATAAAGCTGAACCACCCTATAAGCTTCGAGGGCACCGCCTGCCGCTACTGCGGCCGGGGCGCGACGGAATGGACAGACCGGCAGGAGCTGGGCTGGGGGATGACCTCGGCGGAGGAGCTGTCCTGGTCGGCGGATGGGCGGTATCTGCTGATCCGGGGCGGCGGCAGCAACGGAAAGTCCATGGAGCTGGTGCTGTGGGACTTTGCGAAATACGGCGAGGACAGTCCTGTTCACAGCGGCGAGATCACGCTGGACATTTTACAGCAGCTCTCCGGCTTTGATGCGTACGAAGGCCGCATAGTGGATGGTCAGCCCTGGCCTGACCTGATCCTGCAGCCCCTGCTGCCCGCCCTGCCGGGGACCGGTTGGCTGCCGCAGGTATCGCTGTCAGACGTTCGCTGGATCGGCGGCAGCCATCGTCTGACCATGACCTACGCCTACGATGGGACGGATGGCCTGCACCGCAGCGGCCAGCTGACCTATGACGCGGACACAGGACGGTGGTCACAGTGGAATGACCGGAATGACGGATAAGGAGGTACACCATGAGAAAACGATGGACGCTGCTGCCGGCGCTGCTGCTTGCCCTCCTGCTGTGCGGCTGCGGAGCGAAGGATGACCACACGCTGCATGTCGCCGCGGCGTTCCATACCAGTGAGCTGGACGCTCTGGTGGAGCAATTCAATGCCACCCACCGGGACTGCACCGCCGTGGTGGACTACTATCCGGAAAATGCCTATGACCGGCTGTGTACGGAGATCATGGCGGGGGACGGGCCGGATGTATTGAACCTCTTTGGCCTGTCCCTGCCGCCGGATTCCTCCTATTTGGAGGATCTGTATCCCTATATCGACGCCGACGGTGCGCTTGACCGGGAGGATTTTGTGCCAACGGTGCTGTCATCTCTGGAGGTGGGCGGCGCCCTGCGCTCCATCCCGGCCACCTACGCGGTGACGACACTGAGCGCGAGGGCTTCGGACGTGGACAATGCCGAACGGTGGACATTTGATGAAATGCGGGACATTCTGGCGCGGCAGGACGGGGACGTGCATCTGCTGCCGGAGAGCTGGGTGCAGATGGAGTTCCTGCGGTGGATCGCCAGCATCAGCGCCGGTACGTTTATCGACTGGGAGAGCCGCACCGCCCATTACGACAGTCCGGCCTTTCAGGAGCAGCTCCGCTTCTGCGCCACGCTGCCGGGAAGCTATTCCTATTATGAGGCCGACCCCAACTGGAGGTCTCTGGCCCAGCTGCAGGTGATCCAGAATCCCCTGGTTTTGCAGACCATCAGCCAGAGCTATGACCAGCCCTTTACCTTTATCGGCTTTCCCACGGAGGAGGGCAGCGGCAGCTTTTTTCAATGTACCACGCTGCACCTGGGCATCTCCTCTGCCAGCGACAAAAAGGAGCTGGCGTGGGAGTTCATCCGGCAGGCGCTGACGGCGGAGTATCAGAGGGCGCTGGCGGAGCGGTGGTATCTCTCTGTGCGCGGCGACATCATGGAGGCCCAGCTTCAGGGGGAGATCGTTCCGCTCCTGCCGGAGGACGAGGAGTACGAAGCCCTTGACGAAGCGGTGGCGGAACAGTACCGCCGGTTGGTATCCCAGCCGCTGGTGTTCATCGGCTACAATGAGGAGCTGTCCGGGATCATTTTGGAGGAGGGCGAAGCCTATTTCACCGGTCAGCGCACCGTGGAGGAGGCGGCGGAGCGCATCCAGAACCGGGTAACGCTGTATCTCTCCGAGATCGAATAGGAGGCCGCTATGCAGAGACGACGTTTCCGAAAATCTCTCCCCTATCTGCTCCCCAGCGGCACGGGAACGACGCTGTTTTACACAGCGCCGTTCCTCGTGATGCTGCTCTATGCCTTCTCCAGCGGCGGTGGATTGGCGGCGCTGGGCGGCAACCACGCCTTTGCGGTGGGTGCGCGGAACACTGCTGTCTATCTGTTTTGCGGCATCGGCGCCGCGCTGCTGCTGGGTATGTGGATCGCGCTGGCGCTGCGGCCCCGGCGCTTTGCCGTAAAGCTGGCGCTGCTGGTGCCGCTGATGATCCCCTCCGCCGCCGTGGCGGTGATCTGGCGGGCGCTGATCCCGTGGGAGAGCTTGTGGGTGCTGATCCTGCTGTTGGTGTGGAAGGTCACCGGTGTCAATGCTGTGCTGTTTACCGCCGCCCATAATAAGATCCCCGGCGAGGTCATCGAGAGCGGCCAGCTGGACGGGGCCGACGGCCTGAGGCTGTTCCTCCGCGTCAAGTGGCCGTATCTGGCCAGCAGCGTGTTTTTTGCCGCGCTGATCGACCTTTTCTTCGCTTGGCGGGCTTTTCGGGAGGTCTATCTTCTGACCGGTGATTACCCCTATGACAGCATTTATCTCATTCAGCACTACCTCATGCACATGTTCCGCCGCCTGCAATACGGCAAGCTGGCCACCGCCTCCATCGTGGTGGTCGTAGCGGTAGTGGTCATAACGGGACTGCTGTTTCTGCTGACCAACGCACAGGGAAAGGATGTGGAAGCATGAAAGCACTGGCGAAAGTGATCCTTGTTCTCCTTGCCCTTCTGCCGGTGGGTATATTGCTCTGGCTGGCTGTTCCTCAGCTTCCGCTGCTGAGGGATGACCGCACCTATTGGCGGGGCTACGCCACCTCGCTGGGACTGACAGCGGTCATTTTGATCTTTCAGATGGCTGTGGCGCTGCTGGCGGCCTACGGCCTGGCACGCTGGCAAGGGCGGCTGCGAAACGCCGCCTACCTGCTGTGCTGTTTATTGACGCTGCTGCCGGTGCAGGTGATGATGCTGCCCAACTATCTGGTGTGCCGGGCGTTTGGGTTGCTGAACACCCGCCTTGCCATCGTGCTGCTGGGCGTTTTCTCCCCGCTGGCGGTATTTCTGCTGGCCCGCGCCATGCAGCGTATCGGCCGTGAGCAGAGCGAGGCTGCGTCGCTGGATGGTGCCGGAGAGTGGACGCTCTTACGCCGCATCTATCTGCCGCAGGTAAAGGACACCGCCTATATCGCGGCAGGGCTGGCCTTTTTGGATCAGTGGAGCATGGTGGAGCTGCCGCTGGTGCTGCTGTCAGACGAAAGCAAGCAGCCCCTGTCCATTCTCCTGACCCGCACCGCCTTTACCGCCCCCTACGCCGGAGCCGCCGTATATCTGCTGCCGGTGGCAGTCGTGGTGGCGGCAGCGGCCTTTTGCAAGAGGGGAAAAGAAAAGCCTCCGGCGAAGGCGGAGACTTGAACAGGCGGGCGTATCGGCGGTTTGTGTTCTTGTATCATCCGCTCTGCGGCCGGGAGACGGACGGCTGCCGCAAAAAAAGAAAAAGCCGGACGGAGGTCCGGCCTTTTCTTTACAGGGATGCAGGAACAAAGAGAGAAAATAAGAAAGAAAAGAAAGCAAATTATAAAGTAGGATATAAATGGCAGTTTATCCTGTTTTTCAGGAGAACCGGTATCGCTCTCCTGTTGTGGATATACCATATCACACAAATTCGCACTTGTAAAACGGATAAAACCCACATATAATATAGGTAGAATTTATATTTTCAAGGGAGGCGCGGCATGAACAACACCGATATGGAGACCTTCTGGGCGGTGCTGGAGCACGGCACACTGACAGCGGCGGCCGAAGCGCTGTTCATTACCCAGCCCACGCTGACCAACCGCATCCAGGCCCTGGAGGCCGAGGTGGGCGCGCAGCTGTTCCGACGGGGCAAGGGCATCCGCCACATCGAGCTGACCGAGGCGGGCCAGCGGTTCCTGCCCCTGGCCTATCGCTGGCAGACGCTGCTGGAGGAGACGCGGGGCGTGGCGGAGACCGCCACACGGGAGTATCTGCGCATCGGCGCGGTGTTTTCTACCAACCAGTACATCCTTCCGGCGGCCTATCGCCGGTTTCTCCACCGAAAGCTTCCTGTGGCGCTGTGGGTGCAGACCCTGCCGGGCACCGGCTATGACGGGGCTCAGCCGGTGGCCCGCCGTGAGCTGGAGATGGCGCTGATGGACGGCGACAGCTTTTACCATCCCCAGCTGGACATCACCCCGCTGTGCAGCGAGGAGACGGTGGTGGCCTGTTCGCCGGACAGCCCCTATGGCGACGTGATCTCCCCCAAGGAGCTGGATCCCGCCAATGAGATCGTGGTGTCCTGGCGTAAGGCCGTGCAGGACTGGCGGGATCACTGGTTCGGCCTGACGGCCACGCCGCTGCTGTACGCCGACTCCATGCAGGCGGTGGACACCTTCCTGGGCAACGAGATGATGTGGGCCATCGTGCCGCTGGCCGCCGCCCGCGCCCTGGCGCAGGAGGGACGGGCCCGGATCTGCTATCTGACCGACCCGGCGCCTGACCGGGTGTCCTATCTGATGACCCGCCGGGGCGAGGCCCTCAGCGAGGCGGCCCAGCTGCTGCTGGAGGACATCCGCACGGAGATCCAGCGGATCGAGGGCGTGCATATGGTGCAGTAAAAAAAGGACACATGGCATTGGCCATGTGTCCTCTTTTTACGTTTGTGCGTTCCGCCAGCGGCGCAGCTCCGCCGCCAGCGTGTTCCGGTTTTCCTCCGTTACCGTCAGCACGGTCACCCGGGGGTGGCGGGCGATGCGGTCGAGGAATTGGCTTTGCGCCTGCTGCAGGACGCCGAGGATGGGGGTGCTGCCGTCCAGTGTGCGGAACACCGCCGCCTGGAATCGGAGGGCCGCCTCCTCGTGAGGGCCCAGCTCGTCCATCACCAGCAGGCGGCATCCGGCGGTATCCGCCAGCGCGGCGCAGCCCAGATCGTCGAACCGGGCCGGGTCACCGCCGTGGCCGCAGCGGAACAGAAGGCTCTCCGGTGTGAACGTCCGCTCCTTGGCGGCGGGCAGCAGATAGACGCCGCCTTCGTGCCTTACGGTAAAAAATCCGCCCAAACGCCCCGTTTCTTCCGCCAGCAGGCCGCGGATGAGGGTGGATTTTCCCGCGCCCTTTTGACCCGTCAAAAACAGGTGCGTCATCTCAGTGCATGGGGCAGCCGCGGAGCTTTATCCCGGCGTTTTCCCGGCGGGTGGCCCGCACGCAGATCATCTCGCCGGCGATGGACACGGCGATCTCCTCCGGCGTCACCGCCTTGATGGCGGTGCCGATGGGGGTGTGAACGGAGGCGATGGCCTCCTCTCCGATGCCGGCCTCCCGCAGCAGCGCGTTGACGCTGGCGGTCTTGGCACGGGAGCCGATGACGCCGATGTAGGCGTACTGTCCCCGCAGCACCTGCTCCTCCACCACAAAATCGTGGCGGTGGCCGTTGGTCATGATCACCACATAGTCCTCGCCGTCAATGGGGACGGTATCCGCAATGTGCTTCATATCGCAGCACACCACCGCGTCGGCGGTGGGAAAGCGCTCCTTGGTCACCAGCTCCGGCCGGTCGTCCACCACCGTCACCCGGAAGCCCACCGTGACCAGCAGGGGACACAGGGCAAGCGAGCAGTGACCGGCGCCGAACAGGATGGCCCGCTCGCCGATGGGCAGGGGGTGGGTAAAGTGCGCACTGTCGGTATCGGCCGCATCCGCCAGGGCAGGCGTGCCGCCGTCCAGTGCCAGCACCAGCCATCCCGGCTGCCGCAGGGCGATGCGGTGCAGCACGTCGCCTGCCAGCTGCCGCCACTCCGCGTCATCGGCGGCGATGAACTGCATGTGCACCGTCATGTCGCCGCCGCAGACCATGCCGATATCCTCCACCTTGTTGCGATGGAGCCGGTACTCATGGACGGCGCTGCGGCGTTCCTGCAGCAGCGCTTTGGCCTTGGCGATGGTATTGCCCTCCACCGCGCCGCCGCCGATGGTGCCGCACAGCAGTCCCTGTTCACCCACCAGCATCTGGGCGCCGCGGCCCCGCGGCGTAGAGCCGTTATCGGCGATGATGGTGCACAGCACCGTGTCGTGATGCTTTTCCATTTGATAAAGCAAGGTGGTAAATATACCGTTCATAGTGGTTGCTCCTTTTCGTCAGTTGATTCTGTGGGGCGCTCCGGCATCGTGCCCGCATGCCATCGCAGCAGGCCGAAGCGGCGGCTCTGGGGCAGGTAGAAGGGGAAGTCCTCCCGGCCCGTGGCCGTCAGCCGTGTTTGCAGAAGGGCGTCTGTGATGGGCGTGGTATCGTCCGGCTGGCGGTACAGCTCGAAAAACCGCCGGGCATCCTCCAGGGTGCGGAAGGGCTGTCCCATGGGCAGCTCCATTTCCTTTGCCTGAAAGGGAACGCCCAGCTTTTCCAGTTCTTCCCGGCCACGGGAATAGCCGCCGCGGCGGATGGCAGGCTGCGCGGCGGAAAAACGGTGGGCGGCGTCGCTGCGCATGACGGCCAGCACCGTACCCCGGCACTGGGCCGCAGAAATGGCTAAAATCTCCTTGATATGGCCGAAGAAGCAGAACACCATGGCGTCATAGGGCTCCTCCGGCGGTAATTGCGCGATGTCGCCCCGGTGGATGACGATGTTGTTGATGTGCCGCTTCCGGCAGTTCTCCGCCAGAAGGCCCAGGGCCTCGCCGCTGACGTCTACCGCCGTCACCTGCCTGACATAGGGCGACAGCGCCAGGGACAGATGGCCCGTGCCGCAGCCCGCGTCGCAGATATGGCCGTCCCCGGGCAGGTAGGGGGCCAGCGTCGCCGCCAGCCGGGCGTGAAAATCGCCCCATGCGGCGGCATCCTCCATGAAGCGGAGCTTCTCCTCGTTCCACTGAAACATAGCCGCCCTCCCGAGATCGTTTTCCAGTCTTATTGTACCGCGTTATCCCTTTTTGCGCAATACGGAACCGTTCCGCATTGCGGGATTTTGGCGCGGAACAGGAAAACAGGCCGTGTTTATCACGGCCTGTTTCTTCGTTCACAGTTTCCGATACTGCTTTTTCCACAGGCTGCCCGCGATGACTTTGCCGGGCAGCAGGGCGGCCAGGGTCTCGGCATTGCGCCAGTCCTCCGAGGTTTCCACTTTATTGATGTAGATCCAGCCGGTATCGTAGCCCTCGGCGTGGAGCACCGCAGCTTCCAGCGTGGGAGTGACGATGTCATCCTCCGCCGCGCCGCACAGGGCGGCGTACCGCTCGGGGCGGTGGCACACCTGCCGGATGGGATGGCCGAAGCCGTCGGCGCCCACCACATAGACGGTCCGGCAGGCGTTGGGCGGGATCACCGGCTCGTGAGGGGCGTGGGCCTTCTGGGGCAGGCGCTTGGAGCCATCGGCCTCCACCAGCACGAAGTCCGCCAGCGCCGCCAGCAGCTCAAAGGACAGTGCCGGAGCGCACAGCTTGCCCTCCGCCGTTTCCCCGGCTACGCATACCACGCCGTGAGTCGCCAGGGCGGCGGCCACGGCAGCGGCGTCCGCTGTCAGCAACGTGGGGTATTGCTCCGGCCTCTGGATGTGGGTGGAGGTGGTGACGAGCACTGTCCCCCGGCGGCGCAGCTCCTCCGCCAGCGTATACATCAGCGTGGTCTTGCCGCCGCCGCCGATGAGGGCGGTGACGCCCTTTTCCACCTCCAGCAGGGCGGAAATGTTCATTATAAATCCTCCGGCACACGCACCCATCCGATGGGTGCGCCGTTTTCAAAGGTCACCTGATAGCCGGTGCCGGCCTTGCGGTACCAGTCCACACGCAGGCCGCCGAACCAGGTCATCATAAACCCGGCGATGACGCCGCCGTGGATGACGCACACCGCGTCGCTGTCCTCCGCCAGCACCGTCTCCATGGCCTTCAGGTTCCGGGCTGTGGTCTGGGGCGCGCTCTCCCCGTTGGGGCAGGGGAGATGCTCGCTGTCGGTCATCCAGTGCTGAAAGGCCGGATCGTCCTTCAGCTGGTCATAGCTGCGCATCTCAAAGTCGCCGAAGTCCATCTCCCGCAGGCCCGGCAGGGCTGTGTGGGGCGTGTCGCCGTAAATGGCCCGGAAGGTCTGCTCCGTCCGCAGCATGCCGCTGGTGAAGTACCGCGGGGCGGTGGGATAGCGGGCGGCGTTTTCGTGCAGCTCCGCCAGGGACTCCGGCAGCACCGGGATATCCGCCGCGCCGTAGTACAGGTCGTTGAGGCTGCCCTGGGTCTGCCCGTGGCGTATCAGTGTCAGGATCATTTCAATACCTCCGTCAATCCGCATAAAACGCGGGTCACATGTGCCGCTTCACGGGCCAGACGCTGCACCAGCGTGCCGTGTGCCTCCCGCCAGGCCCGTTCCGCTCCGTCCATGGGGACGATGCCGCCGCCTACCTCCCGGGTGATGACCACCGCGTCCGCAAAGAGGGGCAGATACTGTTCCGCATCATCGCAGCGGCGGGTCAGGGCTTCCAGATGCCAATAGCACTTCTTGCCCGGCACCGGGTCGCCCGCCGCCAGATCGCATACGTCGGCCATGGTCAGGCCGTAATGTTGGAGCGCCCAGGTCAGCTTCCCCTGGAATGCGCCGCCGATCACCAATTCCATACTCGTCACCTCACCAAAGTCAATACCGCAAGGCCGCATAGCTCGCCCAGTGTCAGAGCGAAGCCCGACACGTCGCCGGACATGCCGCCCAGCTGGCGGTCGGCGTACCACACCGCCAGCCAGTAACCCACCGCCGCCGCCAGCGGGGCGAAGCTGCCCCACAGCACCAGCGGCACAATGGCCGCCGCGGCCATCACAACTGCGGCAAAGGCCACATAGGGGGCCTTTCTGTCCGCCATGGCGGCATACTGGCTGGTACCCATAGGCACCAGCGTCAGCACCGCCAGGGCCGCGCAGGCGCGGGAGACCACCGGAACCGCCAGCAGCGGCAGCAGGGGAACGCTCTCCCCCGCCATGGCCACGCTCCACTGGCTCAGCGCCAGCAGCACCATGGAGATCACGGCGAAGGCACCGCAGTGGGAGTCCTTCAATATCTCCTGCCGCCGGGGCAGGTCGCGGCGGCTCAGCACCGCGTCGCACACGTCCATAAAGCCGTCCAGGTGGAGAAAGCCTGTCGTCAGCCACGGCGCGGCGGCGATCAGCAATCCCGCCACGCTCCGGGGCAGAAACCGGCCCGCATATGCCGCCAGCACCCATATGCCGCCCACCACGAAGCCCACAAGGGGCAGGCAGCAGATCATCTTGCCGCGAGCCTTCTCGTTCCATATTTTCAGCGGGCAGGGCACCGCCAGAAACATGCCCCACGCCATGAAAAAGCCGTAGATCCAGTCCTTCACAGGGGCCACGCTCCCTTCCACACATGGGGCAGTCCCACCGCCATGTCGCACACCACGTCAAATTCCGCCGCCAGCGCGCGGCACACATGGGCAAGGCCCCGGACGTAGACCTCCGTCCAGTCCGGATAGTCCTCGCCGCCCCGCCACAGGTCGTCGCACACGCACACGAAGTGGGCGGGATACCGGCTGACGGCCAGCAGCTCCGCCGTTACGGTCGCTGCGGCATTCGCGTCGAATTCCGGGCCGAACATGGCCTCGGACAGGGCGGCAGTCACGCTGTCCAGCAGCACCGCGCCGCCTTTGTCGATGTCCGGCAGGGCGGCGGTCAGGCCGGTGCTGCGCTCGATGGTCTGAAAGCCCCAGCCTGCCCGGTCGGCAATGTGCCGCAGGACGCGCCGGCGATCCTCGCCGTCACGGGGCGTCATGGTGGCCCAGTAGTACATGGGGCCGCCCGCCGCCAGATGGCGGCACAGGTGCTGGGCGGCGGTGCTTTTGCCGCTTTTGCTGCCGCCGGTCAGTAAAATTCTCATATCGTTTCCACCGTAAAGCTGTCGCCGGAGCGGATAGGCTCCAGATAGTCGTCCTGAATGGCGGCCTCGGCAAAGGTGGCCATGTTCGCCATCACGCCGCAGGCGCCCTCCAGCACCCGGAACAGCAGGGGGCAGCCGCTGCCCTCCCCTAGCCGCATGTCCAGCGCCAGGCAGGGCGTCAGGCCCAGGGCCTGCGCCGCTTTGGCATAGCCCAGCTCATAGGACTGGTGGGACAGGAACAGATAGTCTCCCGCGGCGGGACACAGGCGCACGGCGCACAGGGCCGCCGCCACGGAAATGTAGCCGTCCACCGCGGCGGCAATGCCCTCATGGGCGCAGCCCAGAAACGCGCCGGTCATGGCGGCGATGTCCAGTCCGCCCACCTTGTGCAGCACGTCCAGCACGTCATTTTTGTCGGGACGGTGCAGCGCCAGCGCACGGCGCAGCACCTGCTTCTTCCGGTCGAAGCCCTCGTCGGTGAGGCCGCCGCCCCGTCCGGTAACGGCCTCCACCTCCGTATCCAGCAGCACCGAAAGCACGGCGGCGCTGGTGGTGGTGTTGCCGATGCCCATTTCCCCGATGCCCAGCGCCGAAATGCCGTCGGCTTTCGCCTGCGCGGCGGCCTCCATGCCCACCGCCAGCGCCTGAAGCGCTTCCGCGCGAGTCATGGCGGGCTCCACTGCCAGATCGGCGGTGCCATAGCGCACCTTGCGGTCGATCACGTCAGGGCAATGGACCTCGGCGGCGATGCCCACATCGTATACAGCCACGTCGTCGCCGAAGGTCTTGGCCAGCGCCGACATGCCGGTTTTGCGGCGGGTCATGTTCACCGCCTGCCGCAAGGTGACGGACTGGGGCGCGCAGGACACCCCCTCGGTCACCACGCCGTTGTCGGCGGCGAACACCGCCACACGGCACTTTCCAATCGCCGGGCAGACCTGGCCCGTGACGCCCGCCATGCGGACGGCCATCTCCTCCAATCTGCCAAGACTTCCCGGCGGCTTGGCCAGCTCTGCCTGACGGCGGCGGGCGGCGGCCATGGCGGCCTCGTCCGCCGGTCGGATGGATGCGATATATGCGTACAGTTCCTGCTCGGTCATAGTGTGATTCCTCCCAGATAGCCATGCGCCGCCAGCCAGTCAAGGGACGGGGCGCAGTTCATATTTTCGATGGTATAGGTGGCGGCGGGACAGGCGGTCAGCAGCTGATCCAGCACCTGCGCCATGGGGATATTGCCCTCCCCCAGCGGGTTGTGCAGATCCCATTCACCAAAATTGTTGTGGATATGGACATGCCGCAGCCACGGGGACAGGGGGGCGATCCAGTCCATGGGCGGCGTCTTGCTGACGGTGGTGTTGGCGTGGCCCACGTCAAGGCACACCCCCAGCCGGGGATCGTCCACGCCCTTCATGATGGCCGCCAGCATGTCGGGGCCGTCGTCCATGACGTTTTCCAGGGCGATGGTCATATCCTCCGGCACCTCCGGCAGGAAGCCCCGCCAGAAGGCGACAGACTGCTCCACAAACCACTCCGGGAAGTAGACGAAGGGCACATACCCGTCGTGGATGACGATGCGCTTCACGTTCAGGCGGCGGGCCATGGCAATGGTCTGGCGGTAGCGCCGCGCCGCGATCTCCCGCACCAGCGGGTCGATGGCGCAGGGGTGCAGCTCGGCAAAGGGGGCGTGGAGCCACAGGCGGTCAAGGTCCGCCGTCTCTGCTTCTGCGGCGGATGCGGCGGCGCTGTCCTCCAGGGCGGACGCCATGCAGAAGGCGGTGATCTCGAAGCCCAGGCCGTATCGGCGGGCCAGGGACGCGGCGGCACTGTCGATGCCGGACAGATGGAGTTTTTCGCGCAGTGGGGCGCGGTTCATGGGCAACACCTCTTTTCTGACAGTATAGCATGTTCACAGGAAAAAAGAAAGCGGTACGTTTTGGCGTACCGTTTTCTGTCGCTTATTCGCCGGAGGCGGCGGACCCGCCGCCCACATCCTCGCCCAGGTCGCAGGTATAGACCCAGCAGATCACGTCGCCGTCCTGTAGGGCATAGGCGGAGCAGCCGTAGTTGGGGAATTCCCCGTTGACGCTGTACATCCAGCCGGACAGCTTGCCGCAGTCGAACTCATAGAGGTTGGCGATGCCCTCGATATACGCGCTTTTATACAGGGGCGACCAACTGGATTCCATGGGGATATTGTTCTCCCGGCACACCCGCTGGAGCAGGTCAAAGGCGGTCTCTCCCGCGGTGAAGGTGACCTCCGTGGTGGGAAGGATCACGCCGTCGTCGGGGACGTAGTCGGCCTTGGCGGCGTTGAGATGGCCGCGGTTATCCAGAATGGTGGCGCAGGAGATGGACACGGTGCAGGCGCCCGCCGTCTCTGTTTCGGCAGAGGAGCCGCCACAGGCGGTCAGCAGAGACAGGCACAGCGCCAGCGCACACAGCAGGGCGGCCAGATGTGGGATAGGGTGTTTCATAGAAGCCTCCGGGGGCAGGGGCGGCTCATGCCGCCCCTGCGGGGATTTTTGTAGGGTCGCTTACGCGTCCTGACGGCGCTTCTTGGCCAGCAGGAGCAGCGCGGCGGCGGACAGCAGCACACCGCTCAGCCACAGGGTCATCTGGGTGTTGTCGCCGGTGTTCTGGGACTTGACGCCCTTGCCGTCGGTCTTGGTGTTGGTCTTGTCGGACGGGCGGGGACGGGGCGCCGTCAGATCCTTGTAAGTACTCTCGGCATCCGTGAGCTTCTTCAGGATCTCGTCGGGTACCAGCTTCTTCTGGTCATCAGTCAGCTTGTCGTAGGCGTCGCGGGCGTCCTTGATGGCGTCACCGCTGTCCTTGGTGACATTACCGATGGCGTTGATCTTGTCAATGACGGCATTGGCAGCGACCTTATCGGCGGCAGCCTTGTCGGCCAGGCTCTTGTACTCGTTCTCGGCATCGGTCAGGGTCTTCAGATTGCTGACCAGGGCCTTCTGCTCGTCGGACAGGGCGGTGTAAGCCTCGCGGGCGGCGTCGATCTTGGCCTTGCAGTCGGCGGTCAGTTCCACTTTGCCGATGGCGCTGATCTTGGCGATCACGGCATCAGCAGCGGCCTTGTCGGCGGCCAGCTTTTCGTACTGGGCTTCGGCGGCAGTCAGGGTCTCGTAGTTGCTGACCAGGGCCTTCTGCTCGTCGGACAGGGCGTTGTAAGCCTTGCGGGCGGCGTCGATCTTGGCCTTGCAGGCATCGGTCAGCTCCACAGTGCCGATGGCGTCGATCTTGCTCTCTGTGTCGGCAATGGCGGCCTTCAGCTCAGTCAGCTGCTTCTCGGCCTTTTCCAGCTTGTTGAGGTTCGTGACCAGCGCCTTCTGGGCGTCGGTCAGGCTGTCATAGCGCTTGCGGATGTTCTGCACGCCCTGCTCTTCCGCCAGCGTGATGGGATCGTTCAGGCCGTTGATCCAGCCGATCACTGCGTCGGCCTGTTCCTTGTCCGCCTTCAGCTGCTTCAGCGTCGCTTCGGCGGCTTCCAGCGTGGTGAGCGCACCGTCGTTCTTCACCAGATTCTTCTGGACGGTGGTCAGGGCGTCATAGGCGGCGCGGGCCTCCTTGATGGCGGTCTCCTTCTCCAGCGTTACCTCGCCGATGGCGTTGATCTTGGCGATGACCGCGTCGGCGGCAGCCTTATCGGCAGCGGCCTGCTCGGCTTCCAGCCGATCCAGCTCGGCACGGGCGGCCCGCAGGATATCGGCGTTCGTCACCTTCTCCTTCTGGGTGGCGGTCAGCGCGTTATACAGCTTCTCGGCCGTGATGATCTTCGCCTTACTGCTCAGGGCGACAGGCTGGGGGATGGCTTCGATGGCGTCGATGACGGCCTTTACCTCCGCGTCAGCGGCGGCGGTGACCTGGCCTGCCCACTTGTTGAAGAGGGCGGTCTGCAGGGTGTCGCCCTCAGCGGCGCCCAGCAGGGTCAGCAGCTCGGTCTCGGTCTTGGCAGTGCCCTTGCCGTAGTTGGTGGCCGTGATGCAGGTATTCAGATAGCACAGGTTCGCGCCGAAGCAGCTGGCCTTGTTGATGCTGGCGATGCCGCCAACGAAGGAAGTGCCGCGCACGGAGCCGATGTTGCAGCAGTTATCCAGCTTGGGGCCATTGGTAAAGCCCACTGCGGCGCAGGAGACGATGCCGCCCACGCGTGCGCCGGAGGTCGTTACATCACCGGCGTTGTAGCAATAGCTGATGGTGGTGTTGGCATGGCCGCCGCCCACGATGCCGCCGGCGTTCTGGGCAGCGGAGATGGTCACAGCGCTGTAGCAGTTCTCGACCTTACCGCTGGACAGATAGCCCACGATACCGCCGACGAACTTACCGGTGGTGGTAATGGAGCCGGTAACGCCCAGGTTCCGGATCGTACCGCCAACATAGCTGAACAGACCCTGCTTGTTGTCGGTGTTGTTGATGTACAGGTTCTTGACCACATGACCCTGGCCATTGAACACACCCTTATACATGACCTCTCCGGTGGTGGTAGCGGCGGTGTTGTTGCCGATGGGCGTCCAGGGCTCGTTCTCCAGGTCGATGTCGGCGGTCAGAACGGCGTTCAGGGCATACTGGCCCTCGTTGACGGCCTGGGCGAACCAGGCCAGCTCGGCGGCGGTGCCGATCATATAGGCACCGTCAGCATCCTTGGCGGGCTCGGTGGTGGTAACGCCGTCCCAGGACTTCATGTCAGCCAGCATCTGAGCCTTGAAGGGGTGTTCGTTGGCCTCGACGGCGGCCTTCATCTCGGCAGCGGTCTTGGCGGTGCCCAGACCGGTGACGCCGTACTTGGAGCTTTCCTTGGTAACGGTGTTCTCCAGATAGAAGCAGCTGCCAACGTAGTTCGCGGTGTTCGTGCTGGGGGTCAGGCCTCCCAGATAAGAAGCGTTACCACTGGTGCCGGTGACGGTGGCGATGCTGTAGCAGTCGGTCAGCGTCGCGCCGTCAGAACGGGCATAGTAGCTGGC
Organism: uncultured Eubacteriales bacterium; assembly: GCA_900552725.1. Lineage (GTDB taxonomy): Bacteria > Bacillota > Clostridia > Oscillospirales > Oscillospiraceae > Vescimonas. The sequence goes on from USAT01000004.1 coordinate 22,628, forward strand.
CGCGATACCGCCCAGGAAGCACTCGTTGGCAGAGGTGGTGGTGATATCACCGCTGGCATAGCAGTTGGTGATGACCGCACCGCTGGCGGTGTAGCCCGCGATGCCGCCGGCATGCTTCTTGGAGTTGACGTTGACGGAGCTATAGCAGTTCTTGATGGAAGAGCCGCTGTTCATGTAGCCCGCGATACCACCGGCCTGCGCGTTGCTGCTGGCGGTGCAGGTCACATTGCCGGTAACACCCAGATCCAGCACCTTGGCGCCGTTCTGCAGATAGCCGAAGATACCCAGAGGATAGCTGGCGCTGTTGATGTACAGGTTCTTCACCATGTGGCCATCGCCATCGAAAGTGCCGTAGAGCTTGTTCATGGGCGTCCAGTCGTAACCGGCCAGGTCGATGTCGGCGGTCAGCTTGGCGCTGGCGCTGCCGCCGTTGGCGGCAAACCAGGCCAGCTCGGCGGCGGTAGAAATCTGATAGACGCCGCTTTCATCCTTTGCAGGCTCAGCCTTAGCGGTACCGTCCCAAGCCTTGGCACCGGCGACAGGCATGACGGCGGTCTTGACGGTCAGGACATCGTCCTGCACCTTGCCGGCGTCAGCGCTGCCCAGAGAGAAGGAGCCGCGGGTCAGGACATAGCCGTTTTTGGACAGGGTATAGGTGTAGGTGCCATAACCCAGGGTGTAGGTGCCGTCCTCGTTGGGGGTGACGGTCTTACCGTCGCGGCCCAGCAGGGTGACGGTCACGCCGTCCACGGCATTGCCGCTGTCATCGGTGATGTTCAGCTTGACGGTGTAGGTGGCCTTCTGATAGACCGTGACCACCGCGTCGGCATAGTGGCTCAGGTAGTACGTGACGGTAACGGCGTTGAAGTTGGTGCCCACACCGGCATCGGTCATGTTGTACAGGAACGCGAAGGGGTTGGCGGCGGAGTACATGGAGCCGAAGGTGTAACCGTTGGTAAAGGTGTACTCCGTGGTGGCAGCGCCGTCGGCAAAGGTCACATCCTCGGGGATGGTGACGGTGACGGCGGAGCTATCCATTTGCTGATACTGACCGGTCGTACCCTCAAACTTGTCGTCACCGGCGTAATAGGTGGGCTTGAAGGTGGTGGGGTTGAACACGCCGGAGATCTTGTTGACAGAACGGTACATGCCGTCAAAGGTCAGCTTCACCTGGTCACCGGGCATGATGGGCTCGCCGGGGTTGGAGACGTTCTCGGTGTGGATCGTGACCTTGGCCACGCGCACCAGACGGTAGCTGACACCGGTCTCATCGGTCATCCGGATGATGACGGTACCGCCCATGCCGTTGCCGGACTTGTTGAAGGCGGCCAGAGGCACCACATACTTACCGCTTCCATCGGGGGAAACGCTGGTGAAGTCGGTGGAGATATTGGTGGTCATGCTATTGTCGGTGGTGACAAAAGCGTATTCCACATCGACGCGGCCAGTAGCCGTGACAGTGAAGTCCAGAGCGGGGTTCGTCTCGCTGGCCTCATAGAACCAGGTATCGTAGTTATAATCCCAGTCCATGGAGCGGGTGGTGGTGGCGCCGGAAGCCATGTTGAACTTCACCTTGGCGTCGGCGGTGCCGTGGATCACGCCGGTGCCGCCTACCACGATGACGCCCACGCGCTCAGGGTTGGTGGCGGGGAACAGGCCGCCGTGGGTGCCGTGATTGCTGGGATCCACATCCACGCTGTCATAGTGGACAGTGATGATGGAGTCCTGTGTACCGGCGGTGATATCCGCCCAGTTGGCACCAGCATTGCCGCCGTTGACAGGGCTGATCGTGGCGTCGCCGGTCAGCTTATTCCAGTGGAAGTCAGGCTCCACCATGATGTTGCCGGCGTCGGAGTTGATGAGCTGCCAGTGACGGTAGGCGCGGACACGGGTGGTGCCGGTGAAGCTCTTGTAGCCGCTGGGATCCAGATTGACCTGCAGGTCGGCCTCGTCGCGCTTGCTGGTCTGGGTACCCAGCTTGCTGAAATCGTGAGAAATGCGGTTGGTGGCCGCGTCCTTGGCAAAGGAGAAGGTCAGCTCGCTGTCCTTGCTCTGGCTGGCCAGCCAGCCCGCCTGGGTCACATGGGTATCATCGCTGAGACGCCAGGTGTAGTTGCCGTTGCCCTTGGAGATGAAATACTGAGCGGTCTTGGTGCCGTCGCCGTTATCCGACCAGCGGTCGGCATAGGGCAGGTATTCGTCCGCGCAGACAGGCGCGACTTCCGTGGTGTTGAAGTTGTTCCACTGGAAGTACAGGCCGAAGGTAGCGTCGGAGGGAACCGTGACATCCAGCGTGATGCCGGTATTGATCGTCAACGACTTGGTAGCCGCGCCATAGCTGGGCTGGAACGTCTGGTTGATGTTCTGGGTGAAGATATAGCCTTCGATATCAGGATAGGCGTAGGAATTGTACAGGCAGGCGTTGCCTCCCGCGTACAGCATGGTGGGATAGTAGGTATAATTGCCCTTGACATAGGCATCGCCCATGGCGGTGCTGCAGCCCATGATGGGGCAGTCCACGCGGACATGATACTCATCTGCGGTGAAATAGGTATTGTCCGTCTTTCTGCTGGTGGTATAGAAGGAGACGCACTGCAGGTAGACGCTGCCGCCGCCGCCTGCGCCGCCGTCCACGTTCTTATCGGTGGGCAGGTTCAGGGTCATGCCGCCCAGCGCCACATCATAGTCGCCGGTATCGGTGTTCTTGGCAAAGGCACGGTAGGCATAGCGTCCGGCCTCCAGCTTGGCGTAGAACATCTGGTAGTTGCTGACCAGCTTGCCCATGGCGGGATCGTACTCGTCCTCACCCTCGGGCAGAGTGCTGGTGAAGTTGCTGTACAGGAACACGTTTTCGATCTCATCGCCCAGCACTTCATTGCCGTCGGCGTCCTTTTCCACATTGTACAGCTTGATGATGGGATAGAGATTGGTGGTGCTATAGTTGTAGTCTCTGCCAACATAGAAGCTGAATTCCAGCGTGGGAGTGTCCTCCACGGTCAGGGTCAGCGTCCAGGTGTCCTCAGAGAAGTTCACACCGTCGTGGGAGGCATAAAAGCGGTACACATAGGTACCGGCCGTCAGCTCGGTGATCTGGATGGTGGTCATACCGAAGATGGCCTCGGAGAAATCGGCCCTGGGGCCCCAGGTCTCGCCGCCATCGGTGGAGCGCTGATAGTAGTAGTTCTGGTAGTTCAGCTTCTGGCCCTCGGCAGGCTCAAAGATCTTGCCGGATTGCAGATCGCTCAGCAGATAGGCCGTGCCGGTCTGGACGGTGGCGCTGGTCTCGGCGGGATAGCCGGCCTTGCGGGTGGGAACGGTCACGGTCTCGGTCTCGGCAGGGGTCTCGTCGCCGTTGGCAGGGGTCTCGTCGCCGCTGGTGCTGGCATCATCGGTGGTAGCCTTGTCGGCATCGGCATCGCCGGTGCTGCCGCCTTTATTGGCATCGCCGGTACCGCCGTTGTCGGGGGGATCGGTGTTCTTGTCGGGGTCGGAGGGGGCATTCTCTCCGTTGTCGGAGGCGACGGTCTCCGGGGACTGCGGTACGTCATCCGCCCAGGCGGCTACCGCCGCGTTTCCCACCAGGGAGAACGCCATGGTCAGCGCCAGCAGAAGCGAAAGCAGTCGTTTGCTTTTTTTCATGCTTTGTGGTTCCTTTCGTGATTTTTTCTCTATATAAAGCCTTTCGGCAGAAAGCACTCCGAAGAAAGCTCCCGCCGAAATCGTTTCATAAGCCGGTTTGGCAGCGTCCCGGTACAGGCAGGAGCTTTTCCGGACGGCCCTGGGCGTATCTGACTGATCCCAAATGGGCTTCACAGTGACCTGTTCGCGGGGATTTGCACCCCATTCCGCCTCCGGCGCAGCGTGCGCCGGGCGGGCCGTCCGGTATTCAGTTGTCAGGGATCTCAGCCTGCCGCGCTTACATGGACGCGGGCGGTGGCCGGTGCATAGCAGGCACTGCTGGTGCCCGCGTTGGGGTCGACAGCCAGCAGATAGTAGTCGCCGGGCTTGTCGAACACATACTGGTACGCATTGCCGTCCTCCGGCGGAAGCAGCTTCAGCCGGTTCCAATTCGTGTCACAGAGATATACGGCCAGGCCCTCGACGGGCTGGACGCTCTCGCTGCCGCCATCGGCCACGGAGCGGGTATCGTACTTCTGGGTCTTGAAGGTCAGCGCTTCTCCGGGCTTGAGGCTGTACGCATCCGCGTCAAAGCAGGCGAACGCGCCGTAGTTCCAGAATTCCCAGTTGCTGAACATGGCCAGGTCGATGATATCGCCGTCCTTCAGCAGGATGTAATCCGCCGTACTGCCCCAGCCCGGCCCCATCAGGGGATACACATGGTTGCGGAAGTACATCAGATTCTCGTCGTGGCCCCAGAACTGCTGCATGTACAGGCTGGTGGGGCCTCCGGTGATGTTCAGCGTCAGGAACTCGCCGATGTCGTTCCACGGCTCTTTTCCCAGAATATCCCGATAGCAGTCCGCCGTGTAATTGCTTTCGCTGCCCAGAACCTGCTGGTAGCCTTCGGTCACATCCTCCGGATCCCAGCCCTGGCAGTATACGCCCAGCAGGTACAGGTACAGGTGCAGCAGAGTGGGCCGCTCCACCTCCTCCACGTCGATATAGGCGCCCTGGCCGTTTTCGGTGTGGCAGCGGTAGAAGTCCGCAAGGCCCTGCTTGGCCAGATCGAAGTAGGGCACCTCCACTTCCAGATGAGAGAGGGCCGTGCCGTCGATGCCGTAGATGGGCGCGCCGTCGTTGGAGATGGTCACATAGACGGTGACGCTGTCGGCGGGCGTCTCGTCATAGCCGTACTGGCGCTCGTCTCCGGCGTCGCCCGGAGTGACCGTAACGGTGATGGTGTGGCTGGCCGTTACCTTGCCGTCATTGCCGCACACGGCGGTGATGGTCAGCCGGTATTCGCCGGTATCACGATTGGTGAAGGCCAGGTAATCCGTCCCGTCCGTGTCCTGCGCCAGCTTCGTCTGGCTGCCCGCATCGTCACCGCTGAGACGATAGCTGACGGTGTGGCCGCATGCGGCAAACACGTCGCTCAAGTTCAGCCGGTACAGTTGGCCCTGCTGTACCTCAGCCGTTTTGGGGGCGTCGTCCTTTACCTTGATGACATGGGTCTCGCTGGGGACATCCCACCGGCCGGAGGTCAGGAAGCCGTAAAGGGCCTGCATATCCGTGGCGTTCAGGCGGCCGTCCTGGTTGCAGTCCAGCCGGCCCAGCTGGATATAGTCCTCGATCTTGTTGATGCCGCTGAAATGCTCATACATGTATTGCAGGTCATACACATCCACCGCGCCGTCGCCGTTCACGTCGCCCCGCTGATATGTCTGGGGCGCGACCGTAATGCCTGTGACAAAGACATCGACAGCCTTATCCACAGGCTCGCCGCTTCCGTCACTCTGATACATGACGGGGGCGAAGGACAGGGCGAAGCCCTCCTTGCCGTCCTCCTCGCTGACCGTGGAATTATAGGTGAAGTAGGTGACGGTGACGCCGTTGACGGTAGTGCTGACCGGCAGGGTGCGGCTGGTGCCGTTGTCATAGTAGACCGTCAGCTCCATGCCGGTGGGGTCAAAGGGCTCTCCGGCGGTATAGCTGGTCTTAGTGGGGCCCTTTGTCACCTCGATCCGCTGAACCGTGCTGGTCAGCGCCATCAGATGCGCGGAGTCGTTCTTGAAGAACAGGGTGCCATTGCCATCGGTGATGGGGGAGCAGATGGCGTATTGTGCCTGATCGTTGGCCGGGGTAAACAGCGCGTAGGCCGCGTCCACGGTATAGGTGTTTTCGCCCACCTGATAGGTTTCCGCGGTGGTCCTGCTGGCTGCGCTCTGGCCGGTCTTGTCCTCCAGCATGCGCAGGATGCCGGGGGTAAAGTTGTCAAAGAAGTAAACGTAGGCCGTGCCGTCGCCCTGGTCATAGGCGGTGGTCAGCAGACCGGAGGTCTGGGGATAGCCCTTGGTGGGCACGCTGTAAAGCACGCTGAGGGAATCCAGATCCACCACGGTGATGTTGTGGCCGGAGTATGCGCCGAACTGGGACGTGCCGGACACGCCGATATAGGCCCGGCCATTGTACAGAACCGGCGTGCAGGTGCTCATGGGCGGTGTGCTGTCATTATTGCTGCCGTTGCTCAGGCGGCAGGTGCGCCGCTGGGTGATGGCCCAGCCGTCCGCCCCCTCTTCCACAGCGGCGGAGTAGAGGTACCCGCCCTTGGAGGTGAAGTAGAACAGCCCCGTGCTCTTGTCCCGCGCAATGGAGCAGCGCACGTCGCCTGCCAGGTCGTCCCAGCGGGCCAGCACCGCGCCGGTGGAGGGATCCAGGCACAGCAGCGAGGCGGTATTGCTGAAATACTGATCCTTGCCGTCGTCGGTTCCCACCAGCAGGTAGTCGTCGCAGACGTAAGCGCCCGCCCAGTAGAAGCCGCCCTTGGAGGTGTAGGTCCAGCGGGCCAGCTTCTCCTCGCTGCCGCTGTCGGTCTTTTCATCGGTGGCGGACAGGCAGACGTAGTTGGCGTCCAAGTCCTCCTGATTCCAGAAGCCGGTGTAAACATAGCCCTTGTAATATGTCAGGGGGCAGTTGGGCTGACCGCCCAGAGGATCATGGTAGATCCACAGCGACTGGAGCGTCGCCGCGTCGAAGGCCTGCACGACGCCGTTGCTGAGGGCCACGAACAGCATGCCGTCCTCCTCGCCGTAGGTGGCGGAGTTGATGGCAAAGCTGGAGGTATCGCACATGGTGCCGGTGGCCACCACCGTACCGGTGACGGATTCCACCCTATAGAGCTTGGTGCCGCTGTAGACGATCAGGAACTCCAGGCCGCCCTCTTTGATGAGAATGGGGCCGCTTACCGCGTTGGAGCCATAGCCGTCGCCCAGCTTGTTGGCCCAGCTGAGCACCGTGTTCTCCCGGGAGATGGGCGTCTTGACGTCCACCACGCCGTTGGAGTTGTCATTGCCCCGGAAGGAGGGCCAGTCCGAGGTCACGCCCACTCCGTAATGGGTATCGGGCGCCGCCTCCAGCTGAATGGAGAGGGACTTGTTCTTCGTTCCGGCGACGATGTCCAGCGACTGGCCCACATATCCGGAGCAGGTGGCCACGCAGGTGTAGGAGAGGCCCTCCACCAGCTGGAACGTACCGTCCGCTTCGGGCCAGACACGGGCGCTGCTGCGCTTGTCATAGACGGCGGCCAGCGCACCTGTGATGGCCTTGCCGCTGAGATCCGTCACGGTGATCGTGGTGGCGATGGGCTCGCCCTTTTTCAGCGTCAGGGTATAGGTATGCGCCTTCTTCCCGCTTTCCGTGCAGGCGGAGAAGGTGACGGTCTGCTCCTTCTTGTTATCCAGTGCCAGAGAGACGGTGACGGTATCCGGTACGACCCCGGTATCCGGGTCGGCCTCCGGCGTATAGCGCACGCCGTCAACGGTCACGCTGTAGCCATCGAACGGAACCTCAAGTGTCAGCGCCGCCGTCTTTGCCGTGCCGAGGATCGTGGCGTGATAGTCATAGACCTCGTCATCGAAGATGCTCTTCGCCGTGATCTCGCCGGCCTTCATCTGATAGATAGCGGTGTCCGTGCCGTCCACGGACAGGGCGGCGTCGCTCAGCGTCAGCACCTTGGTCAGATCGACCCGATACTCCTGATAGAAGGTAACGCCCCGGCCTTCATCCTGGCGAGAGACATTTACCGTAAGGGGGGAGGTCTCTGGGCCATCGGTTATACATTTGGGGATATAGGAAACATCCTCTTTGCCGTTCTCCAGCACGGTTTCCTTGCCGTCGGTACGCTGCACCGCGATGGTCTGCCCTTCAGTTGCGGCGGCAGCCGCGAACAGTACTCTGTGCACATCGTCGATCTCGGCGGTATACAGGTGCTGTGCCGTTTTGAAGTCCGCGGCGTCCAGATAGATGTCGCTCTCGTTCGTGGTGCCGGAGGTCAGCTTCAGACTGGTCAGATGATCCTCCGTTTCCGGCGTGACAGCCGCGATGGTCAGCGCTGTGTCGCCGTCCGTGGGAGCGGCAAAGGTGCCCTTTGTGTGGTAGTATGTATTTTTTGTGGCGATATAGGTATAGCTGTCGTCGCCGGGGGTCAGGGGATAGGTGCCGTTGTCATCCTTGCCGATCTCCGCACCGGCAGAATTATAGATCTGTACGCTTACGCCCGTGTCATGGGTGACGGTAAGGGGGACGGCCTCCTTCCGCGTCACGGTCAGCGTATAGACGGTGCTGCGTCCGCTGTCCATGGTAACGGTGATCTCGGCGGCGGTGGTGTCTGTATCCAGGGCGAGGGTATAGGTGCCGTCACTGGCCAGGGGCTTGCCGTTGACCGTAATGGTATAGTTCCCAGTGCAGGCCGGGCGCAGCACGACGTTCTGGGTCGTAACGGTGCAGGCGTAGTCCGTTTTGGTGCTGGCAAAGCCGATGCTCTGGTCCACGCTGCCGGCGCTGACGTCCAGGCCGGAGAGGGTGGGTGTGCGCTCCAGTGTCAACTCCCACGCCTGACGCATGGTATAGCCGTCCACAGCGGCGCGTGCCTCGATCCGCACCTGACCGTCCTGGGTACCGCTGTTCACCACGTCTGTCAGCGCCTGCTGGGTGGATACCCATTTGCGGACAAGCTCGGTCTGGCGGCCGTTGATGTCGGTATATACCGCCCAGACACGCACCTGGCTGCCCTCCCACTGGTATTGCTGATCCAGACTCGTACCGGGCACGGCGTAGAGATACAGGCCCACCTTGCCGCCCACGGTGTCGGGCAGCAGGACGGTGTGGCCGTTATCTTCCGTGGGGTAGGCGTTCTCTTCTGCGCTGCCGCCGCTGACGGAACGCAGCACCGGCTGGCTGATCCAGCTGACGCCCTGGGGCACCCGCAGGGCATCCAGCGTCTGTCCCGCCACGGAGACAGCGCCGTCCTCCGCCACCGCCAGAGTGCCGGAGGCGCCGTTATCACCGGAGGTCAGGGTAAAGGTATAATCACCCGGCGCCAAGGCCACGGTATCATCCGTGGTAAAGCGCTTCTGGTTGCCGTAGGGATCCTCTGCCGTAAAGCAGTAGTTCGTCAGGGGCTGGCCGTCCAAGCCCAGAAGGGCGATGTTCAGCTGCACCACGCCTGCGGTTTCATACTGCGCATAGGCGTCCATCCGGTCCGTCAGAGCCTTGGTCAGGGCATCCAGCTCCTCGACGGTCTTTTTCGCCGTCAGGGCCTGCGCGGCGGCGTCGTACTCCTGCTGGGCGAACCTTTGCAGCTGGGGCTTTTCCGCCTCCTGCCACGCCAGCATGGCGCGGCCCAGCGCGTACAGCGCCGACGCGGTATCCTCGTTCAGATTGTCGTAAGCGGTCAGGAACAGGAACGCGTTCACATTCCCGGCGCTCTGATCCAAATCGTGGCTGCCTTTATCGTCGCTGCGGAGATAGCCGGCCGTAATGCCGTCAATGGCGGAAACATAGTCGCGCTCCGCCAAGCCGGAAAAGGTATGGGTACCTTTTGCCTCCAGCGCCAGCAGCGCGTCCTTCACGGTCTGTCCCGCCGTATAGGGCACGCGCTCCGGGGCGATGATGACCTTGGCGTTATTGGCGGCCAGCAGCAGGAAGCTGTTGTCCTCGGTCAGCTCCGTGTCAGTGCTCTGCTCCTCCGGGATGCTCTGCTCCGCGGGAGACGTTATATCCTCCGCCGGTCGAACCAGCTCTGCGGCCCATGCGGTGGGCAGCAGGGACAGGGTCATGACCAGCGCCATGAAAAGCGATACAATCCGTTTTTTCATCCGCTTTTCCTCCTTAATACATGCATTGGATCCATTTCTGGTACAGCTTCTGCCAGGGCTTCAGCCTCCGGCGGAAGCTTTGCAGCGTGTCGTCGGCAAAGTACCGCATCTGGGCACGCTGGGTCTCGGTGATGGGGTGGGCGCTGTAGCGAGCCTCGGCGTTCAGCCAGGCCAGGGATCGGAAATCCACCGGCTTTCCCGCCCAGGCTGACACGGCCTCGTCCTGCTGAAGCAGGGAGCCGTTTTCGTGGGGCAGGCCGCCGCGCCACATCAGCTCCATGGCGTAGGCGAACAGGGCGGCGGTGCCGTGAGCGCAGTCGGCGCTGTCAAAGTCCGTCTGGCGGCGGCGGCACACCCTGCGGCGGCGCAGGATCACCAGCAGCACCAGTACGGCCAGGGCCAGCAGCAGCAACAGCAGCAGCCAGCGGCCCGCGTGTACGGCGGACAGACCCTGCAGCGTGGAGGTGAGCTCCTTCCAGATGGTGACGGTCTCCAGCTGATCCGTGGGCTCGTCCAGGGTCTCCACCGTGCTGTGGCGGACGGTGCGGTTCTGGCTGGTGCCGCCCTCCTGGGCCTGGGAGCCGGTCAGGTCGGATTTGTCATCCGGCTGGAACCAGCGCCAGTCAGACTGGGGCATGACGCCCAGATAGGGCGCGGCGGTCTCGAAGGGGATCCAGCCCACGCCGTCCTCATAGTACTCCGCCCAGGCGTGGGCGTCGTTGCCGGTGAGGGCCAACGTGGTCTTGCCGCTCTTGCCGGACACCATGTCCGGCGTGATGAGATAGCCCTCCACATACCGGGCGGGGATGCCGTAGTAGCGCAGCATCATGACAGCCGCCGTGGCGTACTGCACGGCGCTGCCCCGGCCCGTCTCCTGCAGAAAGCTGCTGACGGGGTCGGCGTCCGACGGCAGCTCCACGGGGCCTTCGTCATATTCCACCGTATCCGCCAGACAGGTCAGGATCCGGGTCTTGGCCTCGTAGGAGGTGATGGATGCCGGGGCCTTGCCCAGAAACGCCGCCAGCGTTTTCTGGGTATCCTCGGGGATGGTCAGGTAATTCTCATAAACCAGCTGACGGTAGGCCGTCTCCTGGGTCAGATACGTTTTCAGGGCCGGGTCATCCAGATGCTGGCTCAATACATCCAGCAGCTCATAGGCCCGGGCGGTCAGGTTGCCTGCGGAGGTATAGGCGTCGTGCCGCCTGCCGCCGGGCAGGGTATCCCGCAGCTGGGCGGCAGCGCACCGCTCACTGCCGGACAGCTCATAGGGCAGGATGGCATAGCGGCGGCAGGCGCCGGACACATCCACCTGCACATCAATGGCGGGGGTATCTAAATTCAGCAGGGACGCCAGGCGGCTCAACTGGGTCTGGGCAAAGAAGTCGTTGCTCTGCAGCCAATAGACGTCTCCGGCCTGCTGGGACAGGCTCTCGGCGCTCAGATCCTCCCAGCCCTGGCGGGTATAGCGCTGGCCGATAAAGCCGCGGAGATACAGGGCTTCCGGCCGGGACAGGGTGACCTTCAGCATGGGGGTATCGGAGAAATCCACACCGGCGGCAAAGTCGCCCTCCGGCATGGCCTGGTGGGCGCTCTCATAGCGCAGGGCGTGAAGGGTCTGACGAAGGGAATCGTTGGCGCGCTCCGGGTTCAATGTTGTATTCAGGCCCGTCAGGGCCACGACGCCCGCTGTCAGCGCACCGAGGATCAGCAGCAGCGCCGCCGTCCACAACGATACGGCGGGGGCGGGGCGGCAGCTCTTTCTCCGGCCCAGGTACAGCAGCGCCGCACCCAGGCACAGAATGGCCAGCCACAGGCCGCTGCCTTCGCCCTTCACCATGGCCGGCACCACGCAGCCCAGCGCCAGCACAGGCCCCAGTACCGGGGCATAGACTGCCAGAGAGCCCAGCAGGGCGCCCAGCACTATGCAGGCGGGGATGGCGGCCCAGAGGGCTGCGGTCTCCTCGCAGGCCAGGGGCAGATGGATGCGGCCCGTCAGGGCCTGGACATAGGCCAGCACGCTGTTGAAAAGCCCCGCGGCGCTGTCCCTTGCCTGGGGCAGCAGCAGGCACCACGCGGCGGCCAGCAGCGCCAGTCCCACAGGGAGCCACTGCCGCCAGCCGCGGCCCATGGCGCACCATACGGCCAGCAGCAGCGCTGCCCCGCCCAGTGCCATGGCCGCCCACGCGGGCTGCCAGCCGAAGGCGGCACACATGGCGCCCAGCAGTCCGGCGTACACCAGCAGCGCCCCGAGACCGCGCTCCGCGACAGCCAGGGGCAGAGATGAAATTGTCTCCCGGACAGGCGTCAGGGTCAGGGCGTTTTCGTTCTTCAAAGGGGTACCTCTCGATAAATGGATCCTTTTTATGATGGATGTAGGGGGCGGCGTCCCCGACGCCCCGCACGGTATAAGGCAGCTTTCCCGGTAAGCGGCGGGCCGTCGAGGACGCCGGCCCCTACGAAGCGTCTTGCGTCATTGCAGTGCTTCCGGTCAATACAGGTCGATCTCGTACAGCGCGTCCTCCGCGGCGGGATCGAAGCAATAGCTGCGGCCGGGGAAATCCCGGGGCGCTTCGGCGGCACAGAACAGGCCCACCAGCTCCGCCGGGTCGCACAGCCGCTCCAGGGCGGGACAGTCTCCGGCGGAGATATACACGGTCTTGCCGTTGGGACGGCCATACTGGCGAAGGTAAAGCTCCGCCGCGCTCTCCAGTCCGGGGCTTGCGGCGGCACTGAGCAGCTTGGGCAGCATGTCGTACAGGGCGGTCTCGTCCTCCAGTTCATACAGGGCGCAATCCTGTCCAGCGGCATCGTTCCACGCCGCCTGGCAGCGGACGCCCTGCCGCAGCAGCTCCCGGGCCAGGGAGACCACCAGCTCCGCCATGGCGCTGGCCTGACGGGGCGTCTCGCTCTCCGCCCGGCGCTCCCACAGCAGCAGGACGCTGCGCTCCAGCGGCAGGCCGGGGTCGCGCACCACCAGACGGTTCAGCTTACTGCTGAGCTTCCAGTGGATCTGCTTGGCGCTGTCGCCGGGGACATACTCCCGCAGCTGGAAGGTATCGGCAAAGTCGTAGCCGGGGCGCTCCTGGGAATAGCTGTCGCTGTCGTCGCTGACGCCGGTGCGCAGAGGCAGGTTCAGCCGCAGCGCCAGCAGGTCGGGCTCCACCGGGAACTCCCGCCGCTCCATGGCGGGCAGGGCGAAGCCGACCAGCCCCAGCAGGTCATAGACCCGGGCCTTTTCCACACCCAGGCGGTAGACACCGCACAGGGGATCCTCCAGCGTCACCCGGCGCTCTCCGGCACGGCGGGGCGGGGCGGACAGGGGCAGGGTCATGGCGGTCGTCTGGCCCGTCAGCAGGTTTTCTGCCCGCAGCCAGACACGGATACAGGGCAGAGGCAGGGCCGAGCCGTTGACGGCCCGCACCGTCAGGGTACAGGGCTGATGGGCCACGCCGGTCTGGGGCGTCTCCCACTCCACCGTCACGCGGCGGCGGGCCGCCAGCGCCAGGATGACGCCCGACAGGGCGGCCAGCACCAGGGCGGCAGCCGCCGTCAGGGCCGCGGCGGAGGCGGTCAGCACATACCACAGCGCGGCACAGACAAGACACACCAGCCACACAAGCAAAGCCGTCATGGTCACTTCTCCTGCACCTGGGGCATTTTCACGGTCTTCACGATCTCCGCCGTGATATCCGCAGCACTCAGCCGGTGCAGCCGCGCCTTGGCACTGAGCACCAGACGGTGGCAGCACACGTCGTCAAACACCGCCGCCACGTCCTCCGGGATCACATAGTCACGGCCCCGGACAAAGGCGCAGGACTTGGCCATACGGCACAAAGCCAGCGCGCCGCGGGGACTGACGCCCAGCTCGATATACTCATTTTCGCGGGTGGCCGTCACCAGCTCCACCACATAGGCGTACACGGGGTCGGCGATATGCACCTGACGGGCGTCGTTCATCAGGGAGAGCAGCTGCTCACGGCTCACCGCCGCCGTCAGCTTGTCCAGGGGGTTCTCGTGGTGGCGCTCCTTCAGGATGTCGATCTGGCTTTGGGCGTCGGGATAGCCCATGGAGGTACGGATCAGGAAGCGGTCCAGCTGTGCCGCCGGCAGCAGCTGCGTACCGGCGGAGCCCACCGGGTTCTGGGTGGCCAGCACCACAAAGGGCTCCGGCAGGGGATAGGTCTGGCCGTCCACGGTGACGTGGTACTCCTCCATGGCCTCCAGCAGCGCCGACTGGGTCTTGCTGGAGGTGCGGTTGATCTCGTCGGCCAGCAGCAGGTTGGTCATCACCGCGCCGGGCTTATAGTCGAAATTGCCGGTGTCCCGGTTATAGACGGAAAAGCCCAGAATGTCCGAGGGCATGGTGTCCGACGTGAACTGCACGCGGCGGGTGTCCAGTCCCAGGGTGCGGGCAAAGCTGATGGCCAGGGTGGTCTTACCCACGCCGGGCACATCCTCCAGCAGCACATGGCCGCCGGACAAAATCGCCATCAGCACCTTTTCCACCACCGCTTCCTTACCGGCGATGACGCTGTTGATGGACTTTAAGATGGTGATCGTGATCTCATTCATGCTTTCTTCTCTCTTTTCTTCAATATCAGCACCAGTGCCACCGCCGCAATGGCGATGACGATCAATACAACAGGCAGGACGGGGAAGGATCCGCCGCTCTCAGCGGGGGTCTCCGTGGTGGTATCCGGAGTCGTTTCCAGCTGGACAGGATGAACGGCGGTCAGATCGAAGAACCGGCCATGGCCCTGCTGCCGCAGGGCCATGGCGGCCAGCGCCTGCATGGCCTGTTCGCCGGCCATGGCGTCCGCCGCTCCATCCGACTGGTGGGCGAAGCTGCCGTCGTTCAGCCGGAAGGCCAGCAGCGCGTCGATCACATTGCCGTCCGCTTTCTGGAAGCGCTCGTCCGTCTCGGGGTCGATATCCAGCGCGGTCAACGCCAGAAGCACCTGGGCGCAGCTCTCGCTGCTCTGGGCGCCCCAGCTCTCAAAGCCGCCGTCCGGCAGCTGCGCCGCCGACAGGGCGTTCAGCGCCGCGTCGATGACCTCCGGATACTGCGCCTGATAGGGGGCCAGCGCCTGCAGGGCCATGGCGGTGATATCCACATCCATATCGCTGCCGCCCAGGGCAAAGCCGCCCTCGGGCAGCTGGGCGGAGACGATGGTATCCACGATACTCTCCCGGCTGTACCGGGCATCGGCAGGGGCTTCCGCACCTACCGCGTCCATGGCCAGCAGAGCGAAAATCCAGCCGTTGAGACCCTGTGCGCCCAGCTCATTCTCTCCCTGCCAGTTGTAGGTGCCGTCGGCCACCAGGTCGATGGCGGTACCGTCCGGCTTCGTGCCGAAGGCGGTGGGATCGCCGCCCAGGGCCGCCGCGGTCAGGGCGATCCGGTGGTATTCGGTGGCCTTTACCTCATGCAGGCCGCCGTTCTCCGCATACTTCTGCTCCACATAGGATTGCAGGCGGGACAGGTAGCCTTCGTAGTCGTCGGCAACACCGGCGCGGGCCATGGCAAGGGCTGTCCAGTCGGACACAGAGCTTCCCGCGGGAAGGTTTTCCTCCGCCAGCAGCGGGTCGGTCTCGGCGATGCCCAGCTGGATTTTCTGGGCCGACGCAATGGCCGCGGCCATGTCGTCATAGGACGCGCTGTCGCCGAACGCGGTGACGCACAGCGTCACCGCCAGCACCAGTGCGGCGGCACCGGCTATGATATTATGCAGTCGTTTCATTTTGTGTCTCCTCTCCGCCGGGGTTGGGGTCGGGTGTCGGCTCCGGGTCCGTACCGGGCTCGGGCTTCGGATCAGGGCCGGGGTCAGGCTCCGGGGTCGGCTCCGGCTTGGCGTCGGGGTCACTCTGTCCGCAGACGGTGCAGACGCCGTTTTCGTAGTGATGGCCCGCGGCGGGGATGGCCTCGGTACGGTTCTCGCCGCAGATGGAGCAGGTATAGGTCTTTTCGCCGGGCTCGGTGCAGGTGGCGGCCTTTGTGACCGTTTCCGTCTCCGTATGTTGGTGGTTGGGATCGACGGCGCCGCAGACGGCGCATACGCCGTCCTTGTAGGTGTGGTTGGGAATATAGCGGCCGTCGATCCATGTGCCGCAGTATTTCTGCAGCGCGCCGGTGTTGCCGCCGGTGCTGCCGCCGATATCTTTGCCTTTGGCCAAGGTAAATCGAAGGGTCAGGGTATCGCCGTCGCTGAGGAAGTATTCCGACATTCCCCTGCCCGGGTAGGCCCCGTTGACGCAGTACATCCAGCCGGAACCCATGGTGTAGTCAAATTCTCCCACGCTGTTCTTTCCGTCGTCAGGCAGCCTTATGGACAGGCCGTCCAGCTCCAGCAGGCGGCGCAGCTCCTCCGGGATTTCCGCGCCCTTGAAGGAGCGGGAGCGGGTGATGCGGGTCAGATAGAAGCCCGTATCCAGCGATCCGTCAAAGTCCACGTCATAGCCCAGGTATTCCAGGGCCGCCACCACCGCGTGGGAGGCGGGAACATCCTGAAAGATATCCTGACTGACCGGCACATCCACCAGGCCAAGGCCCAGCACCGTCAGGTCCAGCCGGATCGTGGCGGTGCCGATCTTTTCGCCGGTATCCCGCACCTTGTAGATGATCTTATAGGACTTATAGGTGGAATTGCCCTTGTCATCCCAGGCCACGATGGTCACGGTGTGCTCCGTCTCGTCACCGGCGATGCCGGTATCCAGGAACAGGTTGTACTCCAGTCCGTTGACGGCGTCGCCGGTGCTGTGCTTCACCACCTTGCCATCCATCATGACGGTCACATGGTTCTGGTTGATGGGGTTTTCATCGCCGTCGGTGGCCCACACGGTAAAGGTCAGGTTGCGATTGGTCAGGGTGACCACATCACCGCCCAGATTGGTGCGGATCTTGGGGGGGTTCAGTCCCTTCTCCGGTTCGTCCGCATTGGCCATGGCAGCCCGGTAGTTGATGACATAGGTGACCTGACCGATGATCTCCGAGCCACGCTTGAGCAAAAGCGTGATCTCGTTGCGGCCCAGCGCCAGCCTGGTGGTATAGTCCTCGCCGGAGGCGGTGATCCATCTGCCGTTGGTCTCACTGTTCTTGATACGCGCCCGGAGGTAGGTGTCGTCCTGGCCGTTGAGCACCTTGGCCATGAAGGAGAACATGCCGTCCTTCAGCTCCTCCTGGGTGATGGTCTGATCCCGGAGACTGGAGGCAATCTGGGGCTCGGCCTGCTGGTCGTCCTTCTTGTCCTCGTCAGCGGGGCCGTCGCCGGGGGTATCGTCATCGGTCTTGTCCTGATCGGGCTGCGGATCCTCTCCGGGATCCGGCTCGTCCACGGTGATTTGGTCAGGCTTTGGGACCTCCTGGGGCGGGGCGTCGTCTTGGGGCTGCGTATCGTCCTGCTGGGCCGGGCCGTCGCCCGCTCCGTTACCGGCCGCGCCGTCCTGGGTCTGGGACTGCTGATCGTAGCGCAGACCGATCTGGTCGATGTTCAATCCGGGATACTCTTGTGCCTTGGGGGCGTCAGGCTGCGTGCGGTCGGCGGACAGGGCCGCCCAGCTGCCCGCTGCCAGCGCCAGGGCCAGCACCAGACATACCGCGCCGGAAACCAGCACCTTCTGATATTTTTGCATGAATCGTTTCATTGTTTCGTTTTCTCCTCAGTGGGTGCGCCCTTTCCGCGGCTTACGAGATGAAAAAACGCCGGACATCCGCGGATGCCGGCGCTTTTGACACAACAAAAAGCTGACCTTCCCACGGAGGTGGAAAAATCAGCGTGCTTCTGTGCTCGTCCTGCATACGGAGAGTGCGCCCGCTGCAATGGCCCTGGACGATGCAATTCTCCTGACTCGCGCCACGGAGCAATCATGCTCCCCGTTCGTATCCTACCTTCTCACAGAAGCCAGTTCTGCAATGGCGGAGTTTCCTCCCTGCGGCGGATGCCGCTTCAGATACGTTCTTGCGCTCACAGTGCCGGTCGCGCGGGGTTTGTCCCCATTTCTTTTGCACCGCTGCCTGACCCTCAAAAGGGCTTGCGGCAAGCGGCTACACCGGATCAACAGGCCATATTTATATTCCATTTTATTATAGGGATTCAAGGCAATAAAGTCAACCCCCGCAGCGGCTTATTTCCACGGGAAACGACGATTGCATACCGTTTCAGACAAAAGAGGCTGCTCCGCCATCTGACGAAGCAGCCTCTTTCTACAGTTTCGTGCCGTTTATTATCCTTAATCCTGTAGGATCTCCAGCTCCTTCTCGTCCACATGGCGGAGCTTCTTTTTACTGACGATCTCATACATGCAGGGCACCACGAACAGGGTCATCAGCGTGGCGTACAGCAGGCCGCCGATGCACACCAGCGCCACCGGCTGGATCAGGGACGTACCGGCGTTCTTCGCCAGTGCCGTAACGATCAGGCCCAGGATAGTGGTCAGGGAGGTCATCAGGATGGGCCGCAGACGGGTGATGCCCGCGTCGATGATGGCCTCACGCCGCTCCATGCCCGCCAGGCGCTGCTGGTTGATGTAGTCCACCAGCACGATGCCGTTGTTGACGATGATGCCCACCAGCATCACGAAGCCGATGAGGGAGATAACACTGAGCTCTGTGCCGCTGAGCAGCAGGGCCAGGAAGCCGCCGGTGAAGGCCAGGGGGATGGTGAACATGATGATGAAGGGCTCACGCAGGGACTGGAACTGGGCCACCATGACGAAGTACACCAGCACGATGCCCAGCAGCAGCATCAGCAGCACCTGGCCCATGGCCTCCATGATCTGCTCATTTTCACCGTTGAACTCGATGGTCGCGCCCTCCGGCAGCTCCATGGCCTCCACGGCCTTGGTCACCTGGTCGGACACCAGGGTGACATTCTTACCGTCGGCGATGCCAGCGGTGACGGTGACGCAGCGGCGCTGCTGGTCACGGCTGATGGTGTTCAGGCTGACGGTCTTTTCCACCGTGGCCACGTCCTTCAGCAGGAAGCTGTTGTCGGTGTCCTCGTCCTCCGTGCCGGACATGGCGGACAGGGAAGAGGAGGACGAGCCGGAGGATGTGCCGCCGCTCATGGCGGAGGACATGGCGCTGTCGGGGTCGATTTTCAGCTCCGGTAGGGTCTCCACGGTCATTTTGCTGCTCTCATCCTGCTGGATGATGAGCTGCATGGAGGTATCGTCCAGCACCATGTCGGTGCCGGTGGAGGTGGTGTTCAGGGCGGCAGCCACCTGCATATAGATTTGGGCCACAGTCATGCCGTGCTCCATGGCCTTGGTGCGGTCCACTGTCACATGCAGGGCCTGTGCCGCGTCCTCCAGGCCGTCGGACACGTCCACGGTACCCTCTACCTGCTCAATGCGGGCGGCGATGGTCCTGGCGGTGGACTGCAGGGTCTCCATATCCTCGCTGTAGACCTTCAGGGACACACCGTTGCCGGTGACGTAGCTCATCATGCCGGACATGACGTTCTCCGCCGTTACCTTGCAGTCCATATCGGCGCACAGGGCCTCGATCTCCTTGCCCACGCTGTTGCCGGAGTAGTCATCCGGCAGAGTGATGTAAATGGTGGCGTCATATTCGCCGCTGCCGGTGGTGGTCATCATGGTCAGGGCCGTATCGGCCTGGATCATGGCGCCCACGGCGTCCACGCCCTCCACCGTCATGCAGCGGCGGGCCACCTCGTCGGTATACTCCACGGCCTCCTCACGGGTGCAGTCCTCCGGCATATAGACGGTGACGTTGACGCTGTTCATATCCATATCGGGCATGAAGCTGAAGCCCCGGCTGACGGTGACAATGCCGGTAAGGAGCAGCAGCGCCAGGGAACCGGCCAGCACCGCCGCCTTGTGATCCAGCGACCAGATGATGGCTTTCTTGTACGCGGGATAGATCTTATCCAGCAGGCCGGGCTTCTGCACCAGCGGACGCTGCAGCATACCGCTGGCCATGGCGGGCACCACCGTCAGCGCCACCAGAAGGCTGGCCAGCAGAGAATAGGTGATGGTCAGGGCCAGGTCGGTAAACAGCTCACGGGTCAGGCCCTCCACAAACACGATAGGCGCGAACACGCACACGGTGGTCAGGGTGCTGGAGGCGATGGCGCCCAGCACCTGCTGTGCGCCGGACACGGCGGCCTGCACCACCGTGGCGCCTTTTGCGCGGAGCCGGTAGATATTTTCGATGACCACCACGGAGTTATCCACCAGCATGCCCACCGCCACCAGCAGACCGCTGAGGGAGATCATGTTGATGGTGACGCCGGTGAAGTACATCAGCACCACGGCGAAGATCACGCTGGTGGGGATGGAGATCAGGGTGATCAAGGTAGGCCGCCAGTCACGCAGGAACAGGAACAGCACCACCACGGAGAACAGCGCGCCCCACAGAAGGGACGAGACGATGGTCTCCACGATCAGGTGGATATAGTCGCCCTGATCCATCAGGGGCTTGAAGCTGATGCCCTGATACTCCTGCGTCAGCTGATCCAGACGGGCGGTGATATTGTCGGAGACCTCCGCCGTGGCGTAGTTGGACTGTTTGGTAAAGGAGGCGATAATGCCGTTTTTGCCGTCCAGCTTGGCATAGATCTCATCGGCGTTGTCGGTATAAAACACGGTGGCCACGTCGCTGAGGCGGATGGGCTCCATGCCGTCGATGCCCAGATCGAACAGCACCATATCCTCCAGCTCCTCCGTGGTGCTGATCTCGTTGCCCACGGACACCATGTAGCTGATGCCGTCATTGTCGTCGATGTACCCGGCGGGCATGGAGAAGTCCTGCACCGTCAGCAGCTGCTCTATCATGGCGACGGACAGCATGCCGTTCAGATCCAGCTGTTCCAGCACCTGCCTGCGGGTCTGGGCCAGTTGCTTTTCGCCCTCCTCGATCTGCTGCATGGCAAGCTTCAGCTGCACGTTGCCCTCGGTCATCAGCAGCACGCCGTCCAGCATGGACTCCACGCCGCCGGAGATCTGGTTGCCCAGTGAATCGAACCGGTTGGGGTCGTTCAGGAAATTCTCGATGTCCTGGATGGCCTTTTCCATCTCGTCCACACCCTGACGCAACTGATCCTCCGTCCGCTGGGCCACCAGCTGGGCCAGCCGCCGGTTATTCTCCGTCAGCCGCTGGGCCAGCTCCAGATTGGCGGCGGTCAGCGTCTCGTTCTCTGCCGCGGCGGCGGCCTTCTCCTCCTCGGTGGCGTCCGGGTCGGCGATGATGCCTAGATTGGCTTGAATCTTCTCATTATTGGCGCTCATTGCCTCCTGATCGGCGGCGATAGTCTGGCGCAGCTGCTTTTCCTCCTCCGACATGTTGGGGGTAAAATCCAGAGCGCTTTTCAGCGCATCCACGGCCTTGTTCAGCGCATCGGTCACGCTGTCACCAATGCCGTTGGCAGCCTGCCGGATGCCGTCGTCCAGCGCGGCCTGCGCGTCGGTGACCTGCTTTTTGGCGCTGCTGAGCTGGCCCGCCGCCTTATCCAGCAGCTTTCCCGCATTCTGGCGGATAGTCTCCGTCAGGGCAGCCATCTTCTCCGCGTCCAGCACCACATGCATCTCACGATCCACCGTGCCGGCGATATCCACGCTGGCCACGCCCGTGATGCCCGTCAGCTTGGCGGTCAGCTCCTCATCCACGAAGTCGCTCAGCTCGCCCACGTCCATGGTATCGCTGCTGATGGCGGCCACCATGACGGGGATCATGGAGGGGTTCACCTTCAATATGTAGGGAGAGGACACCGTGTCGCTCCACTGGCCCTCCAGCGCGGAGATCTGCTGCTGGATATCGATGCCCAGCGAGTCCATATTGGCGCCGTTTTCAAACTCCAGCACCACCATGGATACGCTGTTCTGGCTGGTGGAGGTGATGTTTTTCAGCTGATCCAGCGTCGCCAGCGACTTCTCCAGCGGCTTTGTGATCTCCTCCTCTATGCTCTCCGGGCTTGCGCCGGGGTCGCTGGTGACCACGATCACATAGGGATAGTCCATGTTGGGCATCAGGTCGGGGGTCATTTTCAGATAGGCCACCACGCCCAATACCAGAATGGCCAGCGCCACCACATAGACGGTCAACGGTTTTTTCACACTAAAGCCGGGCACGAAATTCTTCCTCTCTTCAGCGCCATAGGGCGCGCCATATGTACGGAAACGGCGCATACGCCGTGTTTTGACGCTTTAGTTTACCACCTCTTGTTTTTCAAATCAATCGCTGCGGGCAAAAATTTACGTTTCTGTTACATTTATTAAGATAGTATAGGGGATTGCTGGGAAAATCCCGGTGTTTGGGGGCAAAATAGTTCGAGGGTCGTACTATTTTAAGTGAAAAGAGAAGAGTGAAAAGAAGCGGTATGCCGCCTACGGCGGCATGATTAAAATAGATTCGGAGCCGCTCATATGCAAAGGTCACGGCAGGGGATCCCTGCCGTGACCTTGTCTTATACGTCGATCTTGAAGTCGCCCTCGGCGGCACGCTGGAGCTTCTGCTGCCGCGCCCGGCCCACCGCCTCCTGCAGGGAGACGATGATGGTGTTGGACACGAAGAAGCCCCGGGGCGTCAGGCACCAGCCCTTTTCCGTCCGGACGGCGAAGCCGTGGGCCTCGTACTGCACCAGCAGCTCCTCCATAGGCTGGAACTTCTGGCGGAACTGCCGCTCGAAATAGCCGCTGTCGATGCCCCGGGTGGTGCGCAGCGACAGCATGATGTACTCCAGATCCCGGTCAAGGGGCGGGATCTCCTCCAGCTCCGACAAGTGCAGGTCTCCGGCGATGTAGGCGTCCAGATTCCGCTCATAGGCGAAGCGGACGCCGCCCATGTCGGAGTGGGCGCCGGGGCCGAAGCCTGCGTATTCGCCCAGCGTCCAGTATTTCAGGTTGTGGCGGCTCTCATACCCCGGCTGGGCGAAGTTGGAGATCTCGTACTGCTCATAGCCGTGCTTTTTCAGGTAATCCACCGTCCACAGATACATGTCCGCCTGGGTGTCGTCGTCGGGAATATCGGTGCGCTGACGCTGCTGCCACAGGGGAGTGCCCGGTTCGATCTTCAGGCCGTAGCAGCTGATGTGCTTCGGCTCCAGCGCCGCGGCAGAACGGAGGGTATCCTGCCACGCCGCCAGCGACTGGCCCGGCAGGCCGTAGATCAGGTCGAGACTCAGATTCTCCAGCCCGGCCATCCGGGCTGCCGCCACTGCGGAGAGCACCTGCTCCCAGGTATGTACCCGGCCGATGCGCCGCAGCAGCTCGTCATCCGCCGCCTGCGCGCCCAGGGAAATACGGTTAAAGCCCGCCTTACGCAAGGCCCGCAGGGTCTTCCAGTCCTCGGCGCTGTCGGGGTTGGCTTCCAGGGTGATCTCCGCGTCGGCGGCCACATGATAGCGCTTTTTCACGGTTTTCAGCAGCTTTATCAGCCGTTTTTCCCCCAGATAGCTGGGGGTGCCGCCGCCGAAGTACACCGTATCCACCGTGTGGGCGGTGCACCGGGGCGCCACCTCCTCCAGATGGCGGATCAGGGCGGCGGTATAGGCGTCCATCTTCTCCTCGCTGTGGGGCAGGGAGTAGAAGTCGCAGTAGGCGCACTTGCTCTTGCAGAAGGGGATGTGGAGATACAGGCCCAGTGTCTTTTCCATCAGGCATCCTCCTTCCTGTCACGCTGGATCATGGTGATGGCGTCATAAAAGCAGTTGCCCCGGCAGGAGCGGCAGCCGATGCATTTGTCCGCATCCAGATCGTAAAAGCCGTCCGGCCGCTGGAACATGCACTCCACAGGGCAGAACATGGCGCACCAGCCGCACCCGGTGCAGGATACCGGGTCGATAACGGCGTATTGCAGCGGCTTGCGGCCGAAGAGATAATAATTGTCGGGTAAGCTCATAATGATGCACCTCATTTCTGAATGTTTATTATACGCCCAACGGCTTCTTTTATCAATGCATGATTTTCCATCTGCGGGGCAAACTAACTCCAAAACAGGGAAAGGCCGTGGAAAATATGGACATGTCACCCAAGGAATATCAGGAATATCTCAAGAGCATCAACCCCAAATCGCCGGTGTGGAAAAACGTGGCGCTGGCGTTTCTGGTGGGCGGCGCCATCTGCTGTGTGGGGCAGGCTCTCGGCGATTGGTACCGCTTTCTGGGATTGAATTTGGAGGACGCGGGCACCGCCACGTCGGTGACACTGGTGTTTCTCTCGGCGCTGTTTACGGGGCTGGGGCTGTATCACCGGCTGGCCCGGTACGCCGGGGCAGGCACGCTGGTGCCCATCACCGGTTTTGCCAACGCTGTGGCTTCTCCCGCCATCGACTTCCGGGCCGAGGATTGACCTATAATAGACATACAGTCGGTTCTATGGAGTGAGTATGCTGATT
>USAT01000005.1 GCA_900552725.1 uncultured Eubacteriales bacterium
CACACCGTCCTTCTGCTCTGCGATGATATAGCAATCGTCAGTATCGTTGTGCAGGTTGAATTTGACGTTCTGAATGCTACCCTTACCATCAGAGAACTGCTTGAGGATGTCTACGCCATAGGTATAGACGTGGCAGCAATCTTCCAAGGTGTCGTAGTAGGTAGTGTTGGTACGCTTCCAAGTTAGGGTAACATTATTGGGGTTATCCTTGTCGCCCATCTGCGCGTCGGCGGTCAGGGTGGCGGCGTAAGTAATGCGCATTGTACAGTCGGAGTAACCACGCTTGACACTGTCGGTGTAAACAGTGGTCGCCTCGTTGATCTCGCTCAGGCCAGTCTCGGTCATCTTGATGGTCATGGTGTTCTGCACGTCATCGTAGGTCACAGTGAACTTTCCGGAATCCTCCGTCCAAGTGGCAATCTTATCGGTACAGCCAGCGTCCTTGAAGAACTCGATAACCACGTCGTTCTTGTGGTAGCGAATACCTTCGGACATGGTGTCCACATAGGTGTACTCGCTCAGGCTGGAAGCCTTGGAGGTAATGGTGGGCAGGGTACTCAGAATCTGGTAGTCCACAACATCGCCCACGGAAGCGGTAGCGGTATGAGCGTAACCATCGGTGATGTCGGTCAGGCTGCCGTTGTGCTTGCCGGTGCTGTTCTTGCTCTCGCGGACGGTCTTTTCGAGGTTGGGGTTGCCAGTCTGGTTCTTGGGGTACACGGTCAGATCGTAAATCCACTCGCTGCCATCGACGGTCGTCATGGGCAGGGAAATCAGGAAGGGATTGCAGGTAGAAGTCACGTTTTCAGGAACGCGAGTCTCCACGACAAGATACAAGCCCTGATCCATATCAGAAGCGGAAGTGTGGCCAGTGGTATCCGTCTCGGTCATAGCCACGCCGCCGTTCTTCACGGCAGCTTCCAGAGCGTTCTTCACATTCGTAGCGTTGGTTGCGAGAGTTGCGGCCAGCTTGTTGTTCAGAGCATCGCTGGTGAAGTAGTTGATGCCGTTCTCGGTCTTGTGAGCGTCCGCGGCGGTCAGGCCGATGGCGGACAGCACGGCGTTGGAGCGGTCAGAGGTGTCGAAGCCATACAGTACACCGACCGTGCGCTGACCATCCATGACTTCATTGTTCATGGCAATGTCAGCGATGCGAAGGTAGGTGAACTCCACGCCCTGAATAGCATATTTGCTCAGCTTGTCGATAACAGCGTCGTCATGCAGGCCGGTGGAGACGTAGGATTCCGCATCCCACACGCCATCTTCGCTGGCTTTGGTGATATCGTACTTGTAAATGGAGAGCGACGCCTTTTTGCTGGCGTCAATGGTAGGTTCTGCGGCAAATGCCGTAGTAACGAGGCTCAAGGCCATAATGGCGGCCATGAGCATGGCGAATACGCGATGGATCTTTTTCATGTTCAGTTTGTCTCCTTTTTGATGATAGATTTTTTGCAAAAATAAACACCCATGCAAAGCATGAGTGCTGCAAATAGAATATAGGGGGCGAAACCCACGCCGCCCGTGAAGGGCAGGACGAAGCCTGCACTGTTGCAGGCGGTAATGGTAACGTCAGGGCTATTGGCCTCCAGTACACCGGTGAACACCGGCTCCGTCATAAGGGTATAGCCAGCAGGCGCTTTCGCCTCGATAATACGGTACTGCGCACCGATCTTGAGATCGCCCCACTTGGCAATCCCTGTCTTGTCGGTGGTAATTTTACCGACCTCCGTCCAGGTCTGACCGTCTGTGGAAGTCTCCAGCAGCAACTCCGCACCAGCAAGAGGCGAACCCGTCACGTCCACCTTGCGGACGGTGAGACTGCCCTTTGCCATGGTGTTCGTCCGGGTCTCGGTGATATTCAATGCCTCGGTGGCAATGGTGATCTGATACTTGGTATCATCTACCACATACCCCTCCGGTGCGCTGATCTCCTGATAGGTATAACTGCCGAGAGGCAAATCCGAAAAGACCGCCTTGCCATTTGCGCCGGTGGTCGCGTCAGCGATTTTGTTGCCAGCGCTGTCAAAGAGTCGGTATGTGACACCCGCCAGCGCCTTGCCGGTATCGGCGTCGGTCTTGTTAATGGTCAGGCTGCCCTTATCCTCCGTCACGGTAGCCTTGATCTTGATATATGCCTTTACCGGGTCACGCCCCACACCGGTGTAACTCGCCAGCGACTGGTATTTGCCGGTGGAATCATACCAGCACAGAACGGCTTCGTCAGGGTCGATACCGTATGCGCTGCCAGTGGCGGAGTAGGTTTTCTCGGTCGAGAGGCTCTTGGCGGCTTCGGCCGTGGCCGTGATGGTCAGGGTATTGCCCTTCTGGCTGAATGTGATGCCGTTGCCGCTGTTCGAGCTGAAATTGAAATCGGACAGCACACCGTTGGTGTCAGTGACGCTGGCGGAGTAATTGCCGCTGGCATCCTTGGTCAGCTCAATGGTATCGCACCAGCGAGACGAAGCAGCCGCAAAGCTGGGAATATCAGTTGCGCTTTGCATGGCGTCCGTGATTTTTTCATACCACAAAGCAAACGTGGGATAACGGGACGTGTCGACACAGCCGTAAAACGGGCTGCTGCCCCAGGAACGGTAGTCGTAAGGACTGCGATACTCGCAAATTAAGTCCCAAATGACTGCCTGCGTAGCGGCCCATTTCTCTGCACCGATAATATCGCTGTTGTTGCTGTCACCATAGGCTGTACCGTACTCGGCGCTGGGGTAGCCGCAGGCCAAGGCCAGCGCGATACCGCTTTGGACGGCGGCGGGTAGGTTGTACCAGCAGCCGCTGGAGCCCTGCACATAATTGCTGCTGTCATCCGAGCGAACACCGGGCTGGATGCAGTAGGCCACTGTGCCATTGACATATTTGAGGTGAAATAAGGCACTGCCACTGCCAAGACTGCTGTCAGCAAGAATGGTCAGGTTCCGTGTGTTGGGCGTCGTCGAATTGCTGTAGTCATACTGCTTGAAGGTCAACTGTGAGGTGTAGACATACACCTTATACTTGACCACGACGGTGGCAGCGTAGGCGGATACCGCCAGCATCGCCGCCATAACCAGTGCAAGTACCAAAGCTGTAAATCGTTTAACAGTTTTCAATAGCTTCCTCCTTTTCAAAGGGTAAAGCCCCTCTGTTACCAGAGAGGCTTTGCGTATGGAATTGTTGTGTTTTAGTCATAGAGGACGTAGATCAGCAAGCTCCCGCCATCTTCCACAATGCAAACGTTGCAGTGGAAACCGGCGTCTGCCACACTGTCCTTGCCCGCCTGCATCATGAGCTGACGGAACGTGAAGTCCACCATGTCCCGCGCCTTGGCCTCCAGCGTCTCCTGCGAGGCATCCACCGGCACCGCGGCGGGGAAGCGGTAAGCGCTGTTGTCCAGCGTCAGGCCGCTGTCCGTAATGACACCGTACTGCGTCACCGCATAGGCGTTGGCCGCGTCGATGGCCGACTGCCGATCTGCCGGAGCCGTGGGTTCGGGCGTAGGTTCCGGCTCTGGTGTAGGCTCCGGCTCCACGTAGCCCGTCTTGGCGTGGACAGTTTCGGAGGGAATGTCCTCTGCGACATTGTGCTGCGTGGTGGGTACAGGCGCAGTCTGCGGCACTTCGGCATCTGCGTTTACCGAGGTATCCGCTTCCTTGGTCTGTTCCACCACAGGGGTCGTGTCCTGAACTGTCTGTTCAGGAGCAGTGTCGGGTTTGCTGGCAACAGGTGCTTCCGCCTGTGGGGAAATGGCTGCCGATGCGGGAATCGGGGTGTTCTGAGTGCCTTTGGCTGCACAACCTATGAGACATATCATACTCAGCACCAGTCCTGCACAGCAGATCGTTTTCTTTTTCATCATGGTATCATCCTTTCCTTTCAGATGACATCATTATGAAGCCGCAGCCATTTGCTGTCAAAATTTTGCCTGCCGCCAGCGCAGCTTCATTTTGCCAGATCGTTTTCCTTGACCGGGATGACGGGCTCTCTCCGTCTGGCGGCTTCCAGCTCGGCTTTCAGCGCCTTGACTTTTTCCCGCACAGAGGGCTTATCCATCTCGGTAGAGGTTCTGGCACCACTCCCGCGCTCCCTGAAGCTGTTCTCGGACGGAGCGCGGGGCCGTTGTTTTCTTGCGTCACTCTGCACGGGCGCTGGGTAGCCCATCCGCTCAAAGATACGGTTGATCTGCTTGGCATCCTTGGCCTTGGCCATGATCTCCACTGTGCCGGTTTTCTCCACCTTATTGACGATGGGATAGAACAGCACCCCATAGCGCTTGCTTTCCATCTGAAAGCCTTTCAAATCGTCCTGCTTAATGGAGAAAATGGTCAGCTCCTCGCCGTCCTGGATCAGCCGCTTCAAACCTGTCTTTCCGGCCAGCTTCGGGTTATCCTTGGCAATGGCGATCAGCAGCGCCGCCAGATTCTTGGCACCCAGCCCCGCCAGCTTTACGGCGCTTTCTGTGATCTGGATACTCTCTTTCACCACCAGATCGGCAGTCTCACCGCTGGTACTCACGTTTGCGTTCCTCCTTTCTCACTTGTTCCTGTTGTTCGGCTTCCGCCTGCTGTAGCTGTTCGGATATCTGCGGCACATCCGCCAATATCCTGCGGCACAGGGCCAATTCCCTGCGCTTCTCCCGCAGGGAGGCAGTCTGCCGGTCAATCTCGGCGCTGCACCGTGCTTTGCTTTCCTCATCCGTGGCTCGCCTCCTTTCCTGATAAAGTGGTTTTCGCTGTATGACGCCTGCTTCGATCTCGCACTCCAGTTCGCCGGTACGGGCGGTAAGTTCCTCCGCCGTGGTGATATGATTCGACCACAGATAGCGAAACTGCCGCTCATACCGTTCCAGCCGCACGATCTCCTGCCGCATGGAAAAAGGAACGCGCCGGAAGTGCTTCTTCCGGTGTGTCCCTCGCAGCAGATAGAGATACCTGAGATAGAGCGCGTAAAAGCCAGTGATTTTTCTTTTCGGCCCGGCAGGTCGTTTCCCTTTGATGCGGTAGCGCTTGGTCTTATGCGGGAGGTCAGGCACAGTCTGTGCGCCGCCTTCCCGCTGGGTTGCCAGCCGCCTGCGAATGTCCTGCTCCGTGTAACCATCGCCCAGGCTATCCAGCCGGATCGCCCGCTTGCCGCCCGGTGGCAGCACGGTCACATACTTGCGGTTGGGGTTGTTCTGCACCACATATCCACGCCGCCGCAGAAGCATCAGAAAGGTATCGTATGTATACGCTTCCGCAATGATACTGTCAATGTCAGCGCGAACGACGCTGCGGATGGTGGGCTTGCCTGCGTTCTCCGCCTTCCATTCGGCGTAGTGCTTACCCTTGCCCTGTGGTGCGATCACGGACAGGTCGTTTTCACGGCACAGGGCGTCCGATGTGCTTCGCACGTCAAAATAGTAGCTGCCGGGGCTGGAATGATATTTTTTGCCATCCACGAAAGACACGGAATTCACCACCACATGATTGTGGAGATGGGCTTTATCCAAGTGGGTGCCGACGACCACCTCATAGCGGTCGCCAAACAGACGCTGGGCAAAGGCCACGCCGATGGCGTGGGCCTGCTCCGGTGTCACCTCGCCGGGCACAAAGGACTGGATGAAGTGATACCCCACCACGCCGCCCAGCCTGCCGAACCGCTGCTTTGTCTCCTGCATCTCGGCATAGGCGGTTTCACAGCTTCCGCAGTTAATGGCAGACGTAAAGAAATGCTGTTCCGTTTTCTCTGGATTTGTGGCGTAAGTAATACCAGCGTCCAGTGCGGTCTTTTCACCATTGACAACATAATCGATACGGTCATCCAGCCGCCTGCGAATGGCAAACACCTTTGTGTAAGCCATGTCACAGCCTTTTCACGGCCTGTAAAAGCATTTTCTGCATGGACTTGATATGCTCCACATCCTCCATGCGGACAAAGCCGCTGGCATTGGCCACCTTTGCGATCTGGTTGATATTGTTGCCTATGGCGGATAGCTGCCGCAATAGCGCAGCTATTTCATCAGGCGGCCTTGACCGCAACTCCGCACCTAAAATAAGCTGCCGCAGCGTAGGCTCCAGCTTCATGCCGCAGCCCTCTGCCAGCACTTTCAGGTGTGCGTACTCGCTGCCGTTCAGCCGCAGCGAAAGCCGCTTGGCGGTTTCTCTCATCATCGTCACTTCCTTTTATTGAATGGGGGTCTTAGGGGGCTTTCGCCCCTTAACAAGCGCGTTTTGCTGTCAAAATGCTATGCTTGCAACTGCAACGCAGCCTCCGGCTGTGTTGCAGTTCAGGCCGCGCCGAAAAAAGAGATCAGCGGGCTTCGCCGCGCTGGGCGCAGTGCCGATACCGCAGCAGGTCATTGTAGTCCTTGCCCTGCGCCGGTGGCTTGTCGATGACCTCATAGCCCTCCAGCAGCTCCCGCAAGGACGCTGCCGCTACCCGCCCCGGCGCGTCATTGTCCAGGCACAGCACGAGACGGGATATGTGGGGTGCTGCTTTCAAGTACCGTGAGAGTGCCGGTGGCAATCGTTTCACACCCTCGCCGGAGATGCCGCCCAGCGACAGTGTATTGGCCTTGCGCCAGTCCCGTCCCCGCTGCTTCAGCAGCGTCAGGTAGGAGAGGGCGTCAATGGCGCTCTCGAAAAGACACAGCGTTGCACTGTCGCCCGGCGTCACCGGCACAGCAAAAGAGTATCGCTTGTCGCTGCCGGTCACCTCGCCTACAAACCGCTTTTCTTGCAGCGTTCCCCGCTGCATGGCGTAGGCCGGTCTGTCACCAGTAAAGCCCACGAATACGCAGTTGTGATGCTGCGCCGATTCATAGAGTAGGCCATGCTTGATGCAGTGGTTGATGATCTCCGGATCAATGCCGCGGCCATGGAGGTATGAAAAAACACGCCGGTTGTCGGCGTGTTTGGGCGGTAAAGAGAATATTTTCGTTGTGTGTGCTTTGCTGCGAGGTACTTCTGCCAGCGGCGCACCGGCAGCATTTAGGATGCGCTGCACAGCGTCCGGCAGCGGCAGCTCCCGCACAGTGGTCAGGTAGTCCAGCGCATTACTTCCGCCGACGCCACGCGACCACCAGTACCATTTCCCGTTGGAAATTTTTAGGCTGTCATGGCTTCTGGTAGCGTAGGTGTTGCCGCCTGCGCTGACCAGTTCCTCCGGCTCACAGCACCGCAGATAGGTCAGCAGATCCATCTCGCGGGCACGGGCTAACTGCTCTGGTGGAATAAACGGCATAGAACATCACCTCCTTTCCCGATGATTGGCGAAATATTTTTCCGACGATTGGCGGAAATCTGATCCGACAGTTGGCGGAAAGCCCTGTGTACGCAAAAAAGCGCAGGCACTTGCCTACGCTTTTTCATAGAATTATTTTTGCTTGTTACGCATTGGCTTTCTGGAGATAAAATTCACTCTCTGCAACACGAATCACAAAATCATACTCCAGTCTGTTCGCCTTGGACATATTGATATTGTAACGCTTGCTGACCTGTCGCAGATAGGCAAAATACGCCTTATCTTCCTGTGTAAGCGGCGCGACCCACCCTGTTTGGGCGGCGTGATCTTCTATGCGCCGAAGATATTCAAGCTCTTTCTGATCCATTGTCACGCACCTCCGTAATAAAATCTGATAGAATAGTTGCTGCGGCATCCTCCCATATTACCAAGCGAAACGGATCATATGATGCAACCTGCCGCGCACCAAAGTTGTTCATGTAGTAGTCCAGTAGCTCACTGGTTTTCGCTTTGAATATCAAAATGCCATCAAATCCCTCGTCCAGTGAAATCTGTATTGCATAAGCAAACAGTGCTTTTGCAATGCCGAAGTACTTTTTTGATCCACCTTCTAAATGAAGAAGATTTGCATTGCTATGACGTGCATTTTCAAGATAAAGGATTTCAACGGCTAAGCCATCCTCATCCAACTCATATGACATCAGGCCCAACAATTCATCATTGTCCATGCGGTGCAAGGCGACCTTGTTGGGTAATTGTTTCGCATAAGGAGTTGTCCACGCAGTTTGCCAATTCTTTGTTGCCATCAAATCCTGTTCCGTCGCATCCTTTACGACTGCCGGAATTTTTGCATTGGTCGCATACTCCAAAACAAATAGATTCAACATCACCATTCCTCATTTCATAAGTAGTTTACCACAGTTGAGGTCAAAAAACAAGTAGCCTCTGCATTCTCAATGTGCACAAGTCCATGTCTTACCTGCACACGCTCCTTGTATCATGTGCTTTTTTAGGAGATTCCACTCTTTCCAATTAGGGAACTTTTTGCATCAATAAGTGACTGTTTTGTTCCCTATTTTTCTTTCGTGAAAAAGGGAACTTCTATGCGGAAGTTCCCTTTTTCGGCTGCACGCCCCACAAGCATATGCAGCACGATCACCATGAGCACTATAACAAAGCCTGCATTTGCTGTCAAACTATTTCACCGCTCCCGTCCTGTTCTCATGCGGTAGGCATAGTTCTGGACACTATACCGGCGCATATAGTCGTTTTCGGAGGGAGCGGCGGAGTCAAGATTCAGCCCCTCCAGACGCCGGTCGTCCGGATCAAGCACCTCCTCTATTGGAATGACGCGGAGCTTCGCCCGGCATTTCAGTTCGCCGCCGAACACACCGGCCACACAGTGAAAACCCCTGTCGCCGCATACCCACAGCAGCCGCTTACCTGCCGGAATGTCTCCAAAGGGCTGCTTGAGCAGCACCACCGACCACGGCTCCGCGCCCGCCACCTTATAGTAGCCGGAACTTTCTGCCCGTTCATAGGCTTGGATCATCTTCTCAAATTTCCGCTGCGGCTCTATGTAGAACCAACTCTCCTGGTATCCCATATCGACCTACCTTTCCCATTGTGGCTTTTTTCTCGCCGGTGGCTGTTCGCCAGCCTCCGGCGCTCCTGTATCTGCGATGACTTCCGGCTCACGCTTATCCATGTTCAACAGCGTGTTCAGTTCCTCCAGCCGCGCCAGCTTCGTTTTCAGCTCCTCCTCGCGGGGAAATGGCTTCAACACCTCCACCTTTGCCGTTTCCAACTGGGTATGCAGCTCGCTCAGCTTCTCACGGCAAGCCTGCTCCTTGACCGGCAGCGTCTCCAGCAGGTTATCCATGCGCTGGATATTGCCGAACACGTCCGTGCCCAGCGTTGTCACGTGGCGCAACTGCCCGATCATGGTCAGCCGGTACTCCTGCGAAAAGCTGTCAAAGGACAGCTCCAGCGTCAGGCCACGGTAGGAGCCCACCTGCGTCGGCTCCGGCGTCAGCATATTCTGGCACATGGCCAACAGCTCCACGCCCGCCGCCTTTTTCTCGGCATAGACCTTGCCTGCCAGGGTCATGGGAGAGAAACCGTCCGCGTTGGGTGCGGTATGCTCCTTGACCATGGCAATATCCGCGCTGTACCCGGCAAGGCGCTCCTGTGTCTCCGCGAGAGACTTTGGGAATGTCTTGCTGATGGCGTCCTCCAGCGCGTACCGCTGGCTGAGATGGCTGCTTTTCAGCAGCTTCAGCTTCGTCACGGCAATGTCCAAGTCCATCTTCTCCTTGATGAGCGGGTTTCCACTGGCCAGCGCCTTGATCTCCGCATAGGAAAGAGCCTGCTCGTCCACATCCTCGGCGCTGCGTACAGGGGACTTGCTGGTCATGATCTGCGCGATGAATTTTTGCTTTCGCTCCACCAACTGATAGAGGTAGGCGTCAAACGTACCCTCAGTGACGTAGCTGTAAATATCCACCTCGCTATTCTCATTGCCCTGCCGGATGATACGGCCCTCCCGCTGCTGAAGGTCGGATGGCCGCCACGGACAGTCCAAATGGTGCAAGGCCACCAGCTTCTGCTGGCAGTTGGTTCCGGCACCCATGCGCTGTGTGCTGCCCAGCAGCACACGCACCTGACCGGCCCGCACCTTGCTGAACAGGTCTTTCTTCTGCGCCTCGGTCTTGGCGTCGTGGATATAGGCAACTTCATTTTCCGGTATGCCCATCGCCAGCAGCTTATCACGGATATCATCATAAACACTGAAAACACCTTCGCCCTTGGGCGTGGACAAATCACAGAAGATCATTTGTGTGGAGCGCTTCTCTGCCGTGCGCTGCCAGATGTCAAATACCGTCTCCGCGCACTTGGCCGCCTTGCTCTCCGGATCGCTGGGCAGCATGGGATTGATGAGCCGCTGGTCTAATGCCAGCTTCCGGCCATCGTTGGTGATCAGCAGCATATTGTCCACGCTGCTGTCCACCTGCCGATTACGCACCTGCTCGGCCCGTTCCGCCAGCGATGCCACCATCTCTTTCTGGTACTCGGACGGTTTCAGGGCGATGTTGTGATAGTGGGCCTCCGGCACGGGCAGGTTCAGCATATCCGCCGTTTGGATATCCGCCACATTTTTGAATACGGAGATCAGCTCCGGCAGGTTGTTGAACTTGGCAAAGCAAGTCTTGGCCCGATAGCCCGTCCCCT
Organism: uncultured Eubacteriales bacterium; assembly: GCA_900552725.1. Taxonomy (GTDB): domain Bacteria; phylum Bacillota; class Clostridia; order Oscillospirales; family Oscillospiraceae; genus Vescimonas. The sequence continues at coordinate 10,441 of USAT01000005.1, forward strand.
CCGGTGCCAGCTCGATGGTCGTGACCGTCTCGCCGTAGTTGGCGGCCCATGCGTCGAAATGCTGGAAGCCTTGCTCCTGCAAGGCTTCCAGCTGCAAATACCGCTGGATGGTATATAGCTCCACCATGCTATTGGAAATCGGCGTACCGGTGGCGAATACCACACCCCGCCCGCCTGTGATCTCGTCCAGATACCGGCACTTCATGAAAAGGTCGCTGGACTTCTGCGCCTCGGTCTGCGCGATGCCGCTGACGTTCCGCATTTTGGTGTAGAGAAACAGATTTTTATAGTAGTGGCTCTCGTCGATGAACAGCCGGTCAACGCCCAGATCCTCGAACGTGACCACATCGTCCTTGCGGCTTTGGTCGTTCAGCTTGTCCAGCTTATTCTGCAACCCCTTGCGGGTCTTTTCCATCTGCTTGATGGTGAAGTTCTCCGCCTTGTCCGCCTTCGCCTCACGGATGCCCTGGATGATCTCGTCCATCTGCTGCTCCAGAATGGCCCGCTGCCGCTGGATACTGACGGGTATCTTCTCGAACTGACTGTGGCCGATGATGATGGCGTCATAGTCGCCGGTGGCGATGCGCCCGCAGAACTTCTTGCGATTTTTTGTTTCAAAATCCTTTTTCGTGGCCACCAGCACATTGGCGGCAGGGTAGAGCTGCAAGAACTCGCTGGCCCACTGCTCCGTCAGGTGGTTCGGCACCACAAAGAGGGATTTCTGGCACAGACCCAGCCGCTTGGATTCCATCGCCGCCGCCACCATCTCGAACGTCTTCCCTGCCCCCACTACGTGTGCAAGCAGGGTGTTGCCGCCATAGAGGATGTGGGCGATGGCGTTCACCTGATGCTTCCGCAGGGTGATCTCCGGATTCATGCCGCTGAAATTGATGTGGCTGCCATCATATTCACAGGGCCGGTTGCTGTTGAACAGGATATTGTACGCCTTGCAGATCTTCTCCCGCCGCTCCGGGTCTTTCCATATCCATTCGGCAAACGCTTCCTTTAGAAGCTCCTGCTTGCCCTGTGCAATGGCGGTCTCCTTCTTGTTGAGCACCGCCACGCGCCGCCCGTCTGCATCATACTGATAGTCGAAAATACGAACGTCTTTCAGGTTCAGACTGCTCTCAATGATCTCGTAAGCGCTGGCCCGCAGCGTGCCATAGGTGTTGAAAGCCTTGATATTGCTCTTATCCTTGCTCTTGCCCTCGATGCGCCATTCGCCGGTGATCTGGGAGTAATGCACCTTGATATCCCACCGAACACGGCGGGGTGTGTCCAGCGTCTCGAAGATGAACTGCCGGATATACTCCGGGTTCAGCCATGTGGCACCCAGCCGCACGGAGATCTCGCTGGCGGTCAGGTCTACGGGCTGCACCTTCTCCAATGCCTCCACATTGGGCAGATACTGCGGCTCCGTTTCCGCCTTTGCTCTCACCTCCGCCAGCTTCCGGCGCACGTTGCCGGACAGATACTCGTCGGCGGGCAGATATTTCTCGCCGCCCTTTTCCGCGTAGTCAGGGTTCAAAAAGACGACGCCCTGCAAATCCGTGAACAAGGTGTCCTCGTCCTTGCAGGTGAGCCGTCCCATATACGCCATATCCACGCGGGCCTTTTCCCCAATGGACAGCGCCAGCGCCTCCACCGCCGTATCTACTCTTTCGGCAGGCCGGTGGCTGCGTATAGTGCGCTTGGTGAACAGGTCGGCTTTCCGTTTCAGGCCGCCCTCCTCGTCCAGCACCTCCAGCGAACACAGCAGGAAGTAGGCGCTGTCCTGGTCAAAAGCGATGGCGTTGCCGCGTGAATTGATCAGCCCGTAGTCGTGGGTAAATCGGTCATAGAGGTCGTTCAGCTCGGCCTGCTGCTCCCGTATCATGCTCTCCGGATAGTCCTCCGTCTGGTACTCCAGCAGCGTCCGCACACAGTCCCGCAGGCCGATCATGCCGCGGATGCGGCTCTCGGAGGTCTTGGAGACCTCCACCGGATTCATGCGGCTGTTCTCGCGGTAATAGAGCTTCCCGTCCACCAGCGTATAGGAGAAATTGCGGACGGTGGGGTCTGCCTCGATGGACAGGTCTTCGCCCTCCAGTTCCTCCTCGTGCTCATAGGCGGTGATCTCACCGTGGATATTCTGCACAGCGTTGGCAAGGAGACTGTCCAGCGGCTGCTCCGGAAACGGCACACAGGTGGGCTCCGGGCCATACGGTCCCGATACCATTTTCATCTCGCCCAGCACCATATCCGGGTGGTCGATGAAATAACGGTTCATGGTGATACCGTCGTCATTCGTCCCCAACTGCACCCAGTCTGGCTCAATGTCCACCATGCGGTCACGCTTTTGCAGGAACAGGATATCCGATACCACCTCCGTACCCGCTGCCGCCTTAAAGGTATCGTTGGGCAGACGGATCGCTCCCAGCAGCTCCGCCCGCTGGGCAATGTACTTCCGCACGTTAGAGGTGCGTTTGTCCATGGTGTAGCTGGAGGTAACGAACGCCACCACGCCGCCCGGCCTCACCTTATCCAGTGTCTTGGCGAAGAAATACTCGTGGATGGACAGGTTCAGCCGGTCATAGCGCCGATCCTGCACCTTGAACTGGCCAAAGGGAACGTTGCCCACAGCCACGTCAAAGAAGTTGTCGGGGAAGTCCATCTTTTCATAGCCGCGAACGGAAATACTGTTGCGTGGGTACAACTGACGGGCGATGCGTCCTGAAACGTCATCCAGCTCCACGCCGTAGACCTTGCTCTCCGCCATGCTCTCCGGCAGCATACCGAGGAAATGACCGACGCCGCAGGCAGGCTCCAGCACGTTGCCCTGCCGGAAGCCCATCTGCCCCAGCGCGGCGTAGATGCTGCGGATCACCACAGGCGGCGTATAGAAGGCGGTCAGCGTGGATTCCCGCGCCGCGGCGTACTCTGTTTCGGACAGCAGCCCCTTTAGTTCCTCATACCGGCTGTGCTTGGGATCGAAGCAGTCCGCCAAACCGCCCCAGCCCACATACGAGGACAAGACCTCCTGCTCCTCCGCCGTGGCGAGGCGATTCTCCGCCTCCACCTGCTTCAAAAGCCGTATCGCCGCCACGTTGTTGGCATACCGCTGTCTGGGCGGTGCTGCGCCCAGGGCATCGTCGGTGATACGGTAGTTGACGCCGCCCGCGAACAGCGGGGCGGCGGCCTCCAGCCTCTCTTTTTTTCTCGGCAGGTGAGGGACAGGCGGCATCGCCGCCTGTCCCTGCGGCGCTTCCTCCTCTCTCTGCTGTACCTGCGGCAGCGGGGATATTTCTTGCTCCTGTGCCGGTTCCTCCGTGACCCCCACTTCCCCGGTGGGGGTTATGGGTGTCGCTTCCCGCTCCGCTTGCCGCAATCCACTGTCGTGCCGATGGTTAAACAGGCTGAACGTGCCGTCAACGTATTCCGAAAGCTGTTCCCTCGCCTGCTGGCAGGAATCATAGTGCCGGTCTCCCTCGTCCATGCCATCCAAATAGGCTGTCAGGGCTTCCAGCATTTCCGCCGCTTTCGCCTTATCTGCCAACTGCTCATCAATGGTGGGAACGGCGTCATAGTAGTCCGCGCCCTTGGGGTACGGTCTCGGCACATCGTCCGATGCGTCGGAAAAGCCGAAATACACTGTCCGCGCCAACTGCCGCCGTTCATATTGCGGAATTGCGGCAATGGCATCCTCGCCGGGGAAACGCTTCTGCGCGATGAGCCTTTCATACTCCTTGACCACATGGGGGATGGTCAGCTTGACCTCATCGTACTGTTTGCCACTGTACTCCCGCTGATAGGTCAAGCCCTTAGAAGTCCTCGTATAGTCATATCCATCGCGCCCGCCGCCGCTGTACTCACCAAAACGGCTTTTGATGAATTTCTGCTGCTCCTCCTTCGTGTGGGGATAGCAGAAAAAGGCATACACGTCCAAGCGGCTGTCCACAGACTCCGCCAGGAAGAACTGGTCGATCTCATCCTGCGTGATGAACATTTTGCACCGGCGCAGGAAATCCGGCTGCGCAGAAAAGCTGCGCTCCGGCAGGTCAATTCCGTCCAGCACCACACCGATTCGGTGTGTATTATACTCAGACAGCCGAAAGCGCATGATGCTACGGTTCTGCTCGTATGCGCGGAGGAAATCGTGGTATTCCTCTGCCAGTACCGCAAGGCCGCCCTCACTCTTGGCAAAGGCCACCATATCCTCGTCCAGCTCCGGATAGCCCTTGTGCTGGTCGTGGATGGCCAGCGTCTGAGGGAACAGGCCCTGTGCGCGGCCCCCTTGGGTCAAATCGCGAGCGGTCATCAGCAGGGCGTCACCCATCTCAAGCAGCACCTTGTCCTGCGCCTGCTCCAGCTCTGGTGCCGAAAGATACGTTCCCGCTTCCAGCAGCTCCAATATCCGTGCCGACGCCTGCTCCCACGTTACCGTGGTGCGGCAGTGGCCGGTACGAACGCTATCCCCTTGCGCCAAATGGATACCGTCCTCCATGAACCACACGGCATATTTCTTGCCCTCATATTCAATGCCGCGTCCGTTCTCCGTGCCGAATTCACGGCGCAAAAATGCCACACATTCCGCTTCCGGACGCTGGCGCATATAGAACACCGCGATCCGTTCCGCGCTGCCGCGGCTGTTGCCCGCCGTATACAGCGTCTGGTCGATAACCGCCTGCGGCACCGTGCGGGTGGGAAACAGCTCACCCGTTCGCTGCGTCTCCGGCACTTCATAGACCGCCGTGCCGCCGCCCATGCCAAAGAGGGACATTTGCTCCGCCATCACCGGCGCGTTCTGCAAGCCCAGCTTGATCTTATACGCGCCGCGCTCAATGAGGTTTTCGGTCATTTCCGTGACCACGCCCCATGAAAAAACGGACTCTACCGTGCGGGAGAGGTAGCTGCCCTCCCACATTAAGAGTCCGTCTTCTTCGGCGTGGTAGCCCACACGGACTTTGTCCGCGCCGGCCAGCACCTCCACCCATATGTCGTTGTAGCTGTTTTTCAGGAATTCCGTGCGGCTCGTTATATCTCTATTGGCTTGGAAATACGCAAATATCTCCTGCCGCGTGTGCTTACGGCCACCATCGTCCAGCAGGATCGCTTCTATGAGGTATTCATCTAAAAACGCCGGAAGGTCTGCGCTTCCGGCGTTTTCGTCTGTACTATTTAGTTGTAGATCAGGTCGCTCAGCACCGCTTCCTCCGCGCTGTGCTTCAGGTTGTTCATCAGCCCTGTCCAGCGCTGGGGATCGACGGCCTTCAGCTCCTCCGTCATGCCCTCGGCCTTCGCCATCTGCGCCACGGTCTGTGTCACCATCCTCTGCGCTGTCTCCTCGATCTCCGCCAGATGCGCTGCCAGTTGGCCGCTGGTCTTGAGGTTGGTATACAGCACTCTCCGGTGCTGCATCAGATACTGTCTCCGCAGCTCCGCGTACTTGCCCAGGTGCGTCTTCGCCTCTTGGGGCATCAGCAGATTCGGCAGACGATAGCCCTCCTGCACTCTGTAGGTCACTTCCATGTTCCGCGCTCCTTTCTTTTTCGGCCCTGTTTTGCTCTTTGACAGCATCATAGCCGATTTGTGCATCCTTTGCAAAAAATTGCTCCCGCCGTGCCTGCATCACCGTGCGGCTGATCTCCCGCAGGCCCATCTCCGCAATATCGCTGGTAGCGATGCCCAGTGCGTTGATGGTACTGGGGGTATCAAAGGAATAGATGCCCTCAAAGTCCTCCGGCAACAGGTAGGCCATGGCGGGCAGGGAAAGGCGGGTCATCAGCATATAGGCGACGCTGCTCTCCAGCGCCCGCCGGTAGGTGACCTCCACATTCAGCGCGTCCAGTTCCTCCAGCATACTGCCGCCGCGACAATCCAGCAGATCCCGCAGATAGTCCTGCACATTATCCGCCACGGCGTTGCGGCTGGCGGACAGTATAGCATCCGGCAAATTGTCCTTTTCGGCCAGTGTGCCGAAGGTGGCCTCCAGCGTTTCGATGACCGGCTCCGTGTAGGCCGGTTCCATCGACCAGATGGGAACAGGCCGCGAGATGCGGGTGGCGTGGGTGTCCGTGATGTCAAAGTAGTGCTTCAGCCGCCCCTTACCGTGGGCTTCGTCAATGACAGCAATGCCGGTAGCCCCGGCATTGACCCACCGGCCAAACTGCCGGTTCCACTTCTCCAGCTCCAGCACCGCCGTGGCGTTGGGACGCTGGGCGTAAATCAAGACTTGCTCGTCGAACGGGCATTTATAGTTATAGCAGGCCGCCCGCAGAAAGCCCGTCCAGCTCTCATAGTCGCCGGTCAGCTCCGCCAGCGTTGCGCGGTACAGCTCCGTGATGAATTGAAATTTACTTGCCAAGGCATTGCCTCCCTTCTCTGAAATGATCCGATACGGATAATAAGTCCAAAACACACCTCGTTTTGGACTTATTATCCATGCGGTTGGACGTATTTATATTTTTGTAGAAAATTCGGTATCTCATGAATGCCTGCTGCGTCTACATAGTAGGCTTTTTCTCCGCTCCTGCGTTTTAACACAAACACATCACTGGCCGACACCATCTTTAACTTTTGGATATCAAACCGTCTGTCGACGCTATGCTGCTGATACAGGTCGTCAATCGTGACACAGGGAGCCAGCATTGCCGCAAAAGCCTTGCGGTAATTAACGCCGCGAAGTGTAACCTGTGGGCGTCCACTCTCTGTGAAGGTGCATTCCACCTTGTCTAGCTGTTCAATTTGATAAATCTCATAGTGGCCGCTCTCAGCAGGGAGCAGCGTCCGGTCTGCTGGCTCGTATATCACACCAGCCTTTTGCGAAAACCATGCAAATCTATGGAGATAGGTTACTGCGCCGTCGATCTTCGCATGGAGATCGTCAACGTAGCTGCATTGACGCAACTTCTTATTACCGTTCATCCAGATCATAACAATGCTGCTCCCGTCCGGAATGGAGAACAGCGTATTGTATTCCGGATCAATAAAACGAATCATACGTACAAGCTCGTTTGCTTTACATTGGGATGCCATGTTCTCAGTGTCGGCCAACTTATGTGTTGTCAGCGTGCTTCACCTCGCTCTTTCGGCTTTTGCAGTCCCTTCAAAAAGTTCGGCACCTCCTGAAAGCCCACAGCATCCACATAGTAAGCCTTTTTCTTGCTGCCGCGCTTGACTATGAGCACATCACTCTCAGATAGCGAGCGCATTTGTCGGCAGAAAGGCCGTGTGTCTGCATTGTGCTTCCGATATAACTCCTCCAGCGTCATGTTGGGGGCCAGCACTCCGGCAAAGGTTTTGCGGTAATGGGCGGCACGCAGCTTGCCTTTGGCGCGCTCATATCGCATAAAGGCATAGTCCACCTTACCCACGTTGTCGATCTGGTATATTTCATAATAGCCAGTCTCCGCAGGCAACTGCTTTGGATCAAGCGGCTCATATACCGTGCCTGTCCGCTGCGCTGCCTCCGCAAACTCGCAAATATGATAGACATTGCTGCCGACCAACGTGTGGTAGTCGTCGATATAAGTACAGGGCCGTATCACGCTGCTGCCATCCATCCGCGTCATAACGATACTGGCGCCGTCCGGAATATAGAACAGCGTATTATACTCCGAATCAATAAAGCGAATTCGGCGTTTGCTCTTATCTGGCTCCGGAAAGGCGATAACCCCCATGATGTTCACCGGCTCACGGTCACTCATCGTTCCTCACCTCGCTCTTTTTTCGGCGCAGTACGGCTCTTTTCATACTCCGCCAGTTTTTCTTTTGCCCAATCAGGCAGCTTTTCACGGTCAGCAACGCCAAGAACATCGGTAATATCCCACCGGCATTCCTCACCGGAATACAGTTCCTTGAAATAAACCGCACGTCCACGAGCGCCGGGAGCACAGCCAAAGCCGCCCAGCGCATACCCAAGCTGGCAGTCCGCAGTGCGGTACTCCGGTGCAAGGCTGGTGGGACGGATGATTATCAGTTTTCCCTTCAAGGATTCTTCTGTGTATGGCAGGCAATGCTCCCGTTCTAAAACGCTCACAGGTATTGCGCGTCCTGCCTGAAACACCTTTACCTTCTCGGTCTGCTCCTGTAAGCGCTGTAAGAACACGTCCATGATCTCAACATAGTTTTCGCTGCCGATGGCCTCTGAAAAATGCTCATTGCCCCAAAAGTCGTAATTCTGATAGCAAGTCATGTAGGTGGCATCCCCCGGATTATAGCCGATCAGCATTGTCGCGCCACCCATGCGAAAGGATTGCATGATCTCATAGTCACCGGCCATCTGCACATTCTCTCTGTCTGCCATATGGCTTCACCTTTCCTTACCCTTCGATAGTCTCTGCTTTGCTTCATGTTCCTTGTTCTGCTGGCACTCTTTTTGTTCCTGATACTCACCGCTTGCCCGCTCACAAAAATCCTCGATCATGGACGCACGGCCTACGCCGTAATGGCCCCAAAAGTAATTGGGCGGGCCGTCCCCGTCGTTCTTGCAGTTGCGCTGCCAGGTAGCAAACGGGGCAGGTGCTTTCGGGTGTTCACCCAAAACAAACTCAGAGTCTCCCACACGCACCCGCGCCGTGATCTTATAGTCTGCGTTGATGATCTCACCAATGACATAGCTGCCGCGTTCCAGCTCCACGGTGTAGCTGCCGTTCTGTGCCTGCTGTGCCTTCACCGGCATGGCGGGTACACCGCAGACCAAATCCGGCTGCATGACAAACTGTGACTTCGCGCTCATCAACTCTTGGGGAAGTGCCGATACCGGCAGATACATTTTTGCTTTCCCCAAGACCTCATACCGCAGCAGGAAATCATCCACCGGATAGTAGATGCTCATAACCGGGTCTTTGATATGGCCCTTTGCCATGATCGCGTTCACATATCTGGCGTTGTCCAAATACCACTGCGGGTCTGCTCCCGGCAGGTTCCAGCCGAACATGGAACCTGCGCTCATGGCGGCCTCCTGTATGTCAGAAATACCGCGCCGCCGATTATGCGCTTGGGCAATCTTTTGATTTTCCTCCCGATTTCCGGTATCCCACCCAGAGGCGTAGTAACCACGCACACCCTTTTTGAGAATGATAAGCTGTCCCGTAGAGGGTATGGTGAAAAGGCAGAAATCGGGCAATTCAGTTCTTCTCATCATGGGCCTCCTCATCGTCCCTGCTCCTGCTGCCTTCTCCGGTGCCAGCCCTCCAGCAGCTTAACGATGACCTCCTCCATCTGCTTGGGGGTATAGCTGGGCGGAAAGTATTTTTGCAGGCGGTCATTCCGCAGCGTTACCTTGCGCTCCAGCGGTTTTTCCTCCCGCATGATGAGGTCGATGATATTGTTCTCCAGCTTGCCCTCCGCGCTGATCTGCTTGAGTCGCTGAGCCTGATTCACGGACGGCGATACCTCATCCCGCTCCATGAGGAACTGGAGGTAGGTCTGTTCTTTTTCGGTCAGGTGGGAGATGTAGTCGGCTGCCGGAACGAATTTCAGTTTTCCCGTGTCCACCGCCTCCATCAGCGGCGGAATGAGGTTTGTCAGGCGGATATATCGCTGGATTTGCATCCGGCTTTCGTTCACTTGCTCCGCCAAAACCTCCACAGAAAACCTCCCTTGAAAATTCTGCCCAACTTGGGCAGAATTTTTTGAAGGCCGCCCTGCCTGCCGTTTCATAGCGTCCAGCTTCAGCTTGTACGCCTTGGCTTTCTCGCTGGGCAGCAGGTTTTCACGGTTTATGTTGTAATCCACCACCAGAATGTCCGCGTCCTCATCGCTGTAATTCCGCACGATGACCGGGCGGGTGTCCAGCCCCACCACATTGGCGCAGTAGTCGCGCCGGTGGCCGGAGATGATCTCATACCCGCCCTCGCTGCGGGGCCGGACGATCAGCGGCTCGGCAATGCCGGTGCGCTCGATGCTGTCCATCAGCCGCACCAGATCAGCGCTGGGCCGGTCTACGGAGTAGGGCTGCCGCGCATAGGGGAACACCTGCTCCGCGGGAACGATCTGCACCCGCTCCTGCTGGTCGGCTTCCCGTTCCGCGTCTGTCTTGAACAGGTCATCGTACTTGACCAGTTCGATGCCGTTTAATTTGCGGGCCAAGCTGCAACACCTCCTTCGTCAGCGCGGCATACGCCTGCGCCGCTTTTCCGTCCGGATCATGCTCGTAAATGCTGGTTCCCGTGGCGCTGATCTCCGCCACGCGAATGGAGCGGGGTATCTCGCTGCTGAACACACGGCTGCCGTAGTTCCTGCGTAGCTGCTCACTGACTTCTTTGGCCAGCGTGGTACGGCTGTCCATCATGGTCAGCAGGATACCGTCCACCGTCAGGTGGGGATTGATCTGCCGCTTGACGCGGGCGATGGTTCGCATAAGCTGTTCAAGCCCCTTGGCGGCCAGATACTGCCCCTGCACCGGAATGATAACGCTGTCCGCCGCGGTCAGCGCGTTGATGGTCAGCATCCCCAGCGAAGGCATACAGTCGATGATGGCGTAGTCATAGGCCGGTGTCAGTGTGGACAGATACTGCCGCAGCACCGTTTCACGGCTCATGATGTTCACCAACGTCACCTCCAGCCCCGACAGCTCAATGTTGGCGGGGACAAGATCGACGCCGGACGCATGGTGCAGGATGCCCTCGCCGGGTGCGATGGGCTCCTCGTTGACGGTCTTGGTCATCAGGTCGGCCAGCGTAGGGGAAAGCTCGTCCGGCTGCCGCCAGCCCAGCATTTGGGTGAGATTGCCCTGAGCGTCGGCGTCCACCAGCAGGACTCTCTTCCCCTGCTGGGCAAGACCAACACCCAAACTGGCGGCTGTGGTGGTTTTTCCCACGCCGCCCTTCTGATTTGCCAGTGCGATGGTTTTCAAAAGCACACCTCCATTTCGTGCAACAAAAAAGAGCCTTCCGGCTCTTGCTCTGACAGTATTCCGTTCTACCCGCTCCCCCCGCTGAGATCATGGCCCACCATCAGGGCATAGTGGTTATCCATGGTCAGCGGCGCGTTATACAGCGCGGTCAGCAGATATTGCTTCACATGGCGCACCTCGGTGGTATTCTCGCTGATCCGATCCAGCACATACAGCAGATGTGCGCCGGTCAGCTTCAGTAACCTTGAACGGACTACCTCCGCTGGCAGTTCTTCTCCCGCCACGCGGATGGTGGCCTTTGTGGAACACACGGTATCCAGCATCAGTCCCACCAATTCGTCCAGCCGCCCACGGTCAACCTCGGTGTAGCTCACAAGATAGTTGTAGTCCACATTGGTCATGACCTGCGCTCGATATGTCTCCCGTCGTTCCATTCCGTTTTCCTGAGTAGGCTTACTCTCATGAGGGAATGAAGGGAAGGAGTTCATAACATCCGTATTTAATTCTTCTTTACTTTGTTCTTCTATATTTAATTGCACGGGATTTTCCTGTTCAGGTTTTCCCAAGACAGGTTTTACCTGTTCTGGAAAAGCCCGTTTAGGTGCGTCACTGGCACTTTCCGCCTGAACGGGATTTTCCCGTTTAGGTGGTTCCGGCTCCCTGGGCTGTTCCAGAATGGTATATTCGATGCCGCCCAGCGTACCGTCCGCGTGGCGCTCCCGCGCCCGCACGATGTACCCCGCGCCTTCCAGTTCCCGCACCGTGGCACAGATGCTGTCCACACCGTCCTTGCAGATGTAGGCCAATCCTTTTGTGGTGTAGTCCCAATCCTCCGGCAGCGACAGCATCAGGGACAGCAGCCCCTTTGCCTTCAGCGACAGGGACTTGTCCCGCAGATGGTGATTTGACATGACGGTGTAGTTCCGCGTTTTCTCCACCCTGAATACGGCCATGGGTTTGTCCTCCTTTCCTGTTGGTCTCCAAATAAGAAAACCGCCTGCTTTGCAGACGGTTTTCTATGTAAATGAGTGTTCCAGATCGTTATTTCGTTATTCGTTCTCAAATTGTATAAAATTGTCGATTTTTTAGAACTTATTGAACAAATTCCCTTAAAATCTTTGAGGTGAATACACACCGCAAGAGGTGGGCGTCAACCTGAAGAACGGTTACAACGGCGACCTGACCAGCCGCGAGGCCGGCTCCGTCGGCGGCCAGATGGTCAAGAAGATGATCGAGTCCTACGAGAAGAACCTGTAAATTCCCCGGAGTTTACCAAGATCTTTTCTGATAAAAAGAGCGGCGAAGAAGATTTCGCCGCTCTTTTTCTATACAGGCGCGGAAAAGTGTGCTATACTGTTGCCACACCCTTTCAAAGGAGGCCGCGCCATGCACCTTTTCGACCATCTGCGCACCGTCAATACCCACCGCCGTCTGGTGCGGCACTACTGCCTGAAGCTGGGGCTGGTCTGGCAGGGTTTGACCCACGACCTGAGCAAATACAGCCCCACCGAGTTCTGGCGCAGCGTGAAATACTACCAGGGCAACCGCAGCCCCAACGACGCCGAGCGCATCGCCAACGGCGTCAGCCTGTCGTGGCTCCACCACAAGGGCCGCAACCGCCACCATTTTGAGTACTGGATCGACTACTGCCTCCGTGAGGACGGCAGCGTGTACATCGGCGGGTGCAAGATGCCCAAGAGGTATGTGGCCGAGATGTTCTGCGACCGCATCGCCGCCTGCCGGGTCTATCAGAAGGAGAAATATACCGGCGCCTCCCCCTGGACGTACTACCAGCGCAGCAAGGATCTGAAGCACACCGACGCCGGGCGCTATATGCACGCCGACACGGCGGCCCTGCTGGACCGGTGGCTCCTGATGCTGAAGGAGCAGGGCGAGGACGCCGCCTTCGTCCAGATCAAAAAGGAGCTGCAAGACCCCAACTATTGATAAAGGAGGTGCGCAATGTTGATACTGTTAAGCCTGTTATTTCTGGTCATCGGTTTTCTGATGCTGCGCTTTCCCGAGGAGATCTATGACCTGACCGCGGGCTGGAAATCTAACACGCCCGGTGAGCCCTCCAAGTGGTACAGGATCAGTCTCCGCGCCGGCGGCATTACCTTCCTGCTGGTCGGTGTGATGGGGCTGAGCTCCCTTTTCATCCAATAGTTTTCCATAAAAGCAAAGCCTGCGAGCACGCTCGCAGGCTTTGCTTTTATGATTTACTTCTTATACGGCACATGCCAGATGGTGTCGGCATAGTCGGCGATGGAACGGTCGGCGGCGAAGATACCGCTGCGGGCGATGTTGATCAGGCTCATGCGGTTCCAGTTCTCCCGGTCGGCATAGGCGTGCACCATCCGCTGCTCCGCCTCGGCATAGGTGGGCAGATCCGCCAGCAGCATATACTGATCCGGCGGGCAGTCCGCGCCGAACACCAGCCGCTGCCACAGATCCTCGTAGCTGACGCCGTCGGAGAATCCGCTTTTCAGCTGATCCACCACCCGGCGCAGCATGGGATCCCGGTCATACAGCAGATGGGGATCGTAGCTGTGCTGCAAATGGGCCACCTCATCAGAGTGCAGGCCGAACAGGAACATGTTCTCGTCGCCCAGCACCTGGTGCATCTCCACGTTGGCGCCGTCCAGCGTACCCACGGTCAGCGCGCCGTTCATCATGAACTTCATGTTGCCGGTGCCGCTGGCCTCCTTGCCTGCGGTGGAGATCTGCTGGCTCACCTCGCTGGCGGGCATCAGCATCTCTGCCATGGAGACGCGGTAGTTCTCCAGGAACACCACCTGCAGCTTATCCTTGCACACGGGGTCGTTGTTGATCTCGTTGGCCAGGGAGTTGATGAGATGGATGATCCGCTTGGCCACGGCGTAGCCGGGCGCAGCCTTGGCGCCGAACAGGAAGGTGTGGGGCGTGAAGGCCATGTCGGGATCGTCCCGCAGCTGCTGATAGAGATAGATGATGTGCAGGGTGTTCATCAACTGCCGCTTGTACTCATGCAGGCGCTTCACCTGCACGTCGAAGATGCCGTCGGTGTTCAGCACCACGCCCTGCTGGCGATAGGCCCACTTGGCGAAGGCGTCCTTGTTGGCCTTCTTGATCTGGCCCAGCCGCAGCAGCACCTCCTTGTCGTCGGCCCAGCGCTCCAGGCCCTTCATCTCACCGGCGTGGGTCAGATAGCCCTCGCCCACGGTGTCCTTCAGCAGGGCGTCCAGACCGGGATTGATCTGGCTGAGCCAGCGGCGGTGATCCACGCCGTTGGTGACATTCTTGAACTTGTCCGGCTCCATGACGCACTGGTCGCGGAACACGTCCTTCCGGAGGATGTCCGAGTGCAGGGCGCTGACGCCGTTGACGGCCATACCGCCGGCGATGCACAGGTTGGCCATCCGCACCGCGCCGTCCCAGATGACGGCCATGCGGGCCACCTTGTCCATGTCGCCGCGATAGAACTCGGTGATCTTTTCCTGATAGCGGCGGGCGATCTCGGTGAGGATCTGCCACACCCGGGGCAGCAGCGTCTCAAAGAGCTGCTGAGGCCAGACCTCCAGCGCCTCGGCCAGCACCGTATGATTGGTGTAGGCCACGGAGTGGGTGGTGATGTCCCACGCCTCGTCCCAGCCCAGGCCCGCATCGTCGATGAGGATGCGCATCAGCTCTGGGATCACCAGGGCGGGATGGGTGTCGTTGATCTGGATGACGTTCTTCTCGTGGAAGTTCTTCAGCGTGCCGTACTGCTGGATATGCTGGCGGGTGATGGACTGCACCGTGGCGGACACGAAGAAGTACTGCTGCTTCAGCCGCAGGGACTTGCCCTCGTAGTGATTGTCCTCGGGATACAGCACCTTGGAGATCACGTCGGCCATGGCCCGCTCCTCGCCGGAGCGGAGATACTGGCCCTGGGAGAACAGCTTCATGTCGATGGGCTTGGGGGACTTGGCATCCCACAGCCGCAGGGTGTTCACGTGGTCGGTGTCATAGCCCGCGATCTCCATGTCGCAGGGCACCGCCAGCACGCGGGTATAGTCCTCATGCACCACCATCAGGTGGCCGTTGTCCCAGCGGGTGCGGACAGTACCGCCGAAGTGGACCTCCTCCGTCTCCTGGGGCTTAGGCAGCAGCCACGCGTCGCCCAGGGGCTTCCAGTCGTCGGGCAGCTCCACCTGCTGGCCCTCCACGATCTTCTGCTTGAAAAGGCCCAGCTCATAGCAGATGGAGTAGCCGGTGGCGGGGATCTCCAGGGTGGTCATACTGTCCAGATAGCAGGCAGCCAGGCGGCCCAGGCCGCCGTTGCCCAGACCCGCGTCCGGCTCCATGTCGAAGATATCCGCCGCCTTGAAGCCCAGCTCCTCAATGGCCTCCTGCAGCTGGGGCAGCACGTTCAGGTTATAGGCGTTCTTCATCAGGCTGCGGCCCATCAGGAACTCCAGGGACAGATAGTGCACCCGGCGGGCGCCCTCACGGGCGGCCTTCTGCTGGGTCTCCACCCCGTGCTCCACCATGATGTCGCGCAGCACCATGGCGCAGGCCTTCAGCATCTCGCCGTCGCTGGCCTGCTGCTCGGTGCAGCCATAGTTCAGCCGCAGCTTGCGGATGATAGCCTCCTTCATGTCATGCTTGGTATAGGTCATATGCGATTGTCTCCTTACAGCTTGGAATAGATATCGTGATAGATGCGGGCGCTGCGTGACCAGCTGAAATCGGCGGTCATGCCGCGTTGCTGCACGGCGGCAAAGCCCGCCCTGTCGCCTCGGTAAAGTCCGGTGGCCTGTCCCATGACGGACAGCATGGCCCCGGCGTCGTATGCTTCAAACAGATACCCCGTGCCGTCCTCCTGGCCCACCTGGCAGGAGTGTACGCTGTCGGCCAGTCCGCCGGTGCGGCGGACGATGGGCACCGCGCCGTAGCGCATGGCGATCATCTGGGAAAGGCCGCAGGGCTCGCTCCTGGAGGGCATCAGGAACAGATCGGCACCGGCATAGATGCGGCGGCTCAGGCCCTCGGAATAGGTGATCAGCGCCGCCGCGCGGCCCACATAGCGGCCCGCCTGCGCCCGGAAGAAGTCCTCATAGTACCCCTCGCCCTGGCCCAGCACCACAAACTGGCAGCCGGTGGCCATGATGCCGTCAAAGCCGTCCCGGATCAGCTCCATGCCCTTGTGGCCCACCAGGCGGCTGATCACCGCCACCAGCGGCGTGTCCGGCTCCTCCCGCAGGCCCAGCGACACCTGAAGGTCCGCCTTGCACGCGGCCTTGCCGGTCATGTCGTCGGGGCCGTAGTGCGCCGGGATGGCCATGTCGTGAACCGGGTCATAGGAGCTCATGTCGATGCCGTTCAGCACGCCGTGCATCTTATAGCCGATGGCGTTGACCACAGAGGCCATGCCGTGGGCGTAGTAGTCGTCGTGGAGCTGCTGGGCATAGGTGGGGCTGACGGTGGTCACCGCGTCGGACACCAGCATGGCGGCCTTCATCAGGTTCACGTCGCCGTCCATCTGCAGGGTGCCGTCATTCCACCAGCCCTCGTGCAGGCCGAACAGGTCGGCCACGGTGTCGGCGCCATAGCGGCCCTGATACTCGATATTATGGATGGTGAACACGGTTTTGATACCCCGCACCGCGTCCCAGCGGGTGGCCACATCCTTGAGATAGATGGGCACCAGCGCCGTCTGCCAGTCGTTGCAGTGGATCACATCCGGCATCCAGTCCAGGCTGGGCATCAGGTCCACCACCGCCTTGCTGAAAAAGGCAAAGCGCTCGCCGTCGTCATACTCGCCGTACAGGCGGCCCCGGCGGAAATAGTGCTCGTTGTCCACGAAATACCATGTTACGCCCCGGTACTCCATGACGAACAATCCGCAGTACTGGTGCCGCCACGCCACGTCCACATAGATATAGCTGCGATAGACCATCCGCTCACGCCACTGCTGGGGGATCTTATCATACAGCGGCAGGATCACCGCCACCTGATCGCCGTTCTCGGCCAGGGATACCGGCAGACTGCCGGCCACGTCCGCAAGACCGCCCGTCTTGCAGAAGGGAAACGCCTCACTGGCGGCAAACAGTATTTTCATAAGTTGTCCTCCTCTTTATGGCTGGCGAAAAATCTTGCGATTTTTCTGCCAATATGGCTTGCGGCCGACTGCGCGCGTCCTTCGGACACACTGGCGGCCGAGAATTATTTTTCCGACGTACACGCCGCCGGAAAAATAATTAGATTGTTTCGCCGCCTGCGGGCGGCGAACTCTGCGAGGCTTACTTCACCGTCAGATTTTGCGCCAGTCACAGTTTCGTGTTCTTCTCCACCACCAGGGGATACTGGGCGTGACCGGCCATGGCCACATCGCCGCCGAATTCCACGTTCTTGTCGGCGATGACGCAGCGGATGGAGGCCCCGGCCTTCACCACCGTGTCCTTGAACAGGATGCAGTTCTCCGCATGGGCGCCCTTTTCCACCCGGACGCCCCGGAACAGCACGCAGTTGCGGACGCTGCCCTGGATGTCGCAGCCGTCGGAGATCAGGGAGTTGACGCACTCGCCGTCCGGGTCGATATAGGTGGAGGCGGCGTCGTTCTCCTTGGCGTACACCGGCCGCTGGGCGCAGAACAGCTCCGAGCGGATCTCCGGCCGCAGCAGCTCCATGCTGCGCTGATAGTACGCCTGCACCGAGTTGATGCGGGCGGCAAAGCCATCCCACACATAGCCGTTGAACCGCAGCGTCTCGCCCTTTTCCTGCAGAACGTTCCGGCGGAAGCTGTACCGGTCATGGGCCATGCACTCCTCCACCAGCTTCAGCAGCAGCTCACGGCTCAGCAGAAAGATATTCAGGCTCTGATAGCCCTCCGGCGTGCGGACGTCATAGGCGGTGTCCACGATGCGGCCCGTGTCGTCCAGTGTGAAATAGGTGTCGCCGCTCTCGCCGGGATGGCTGGTGCACACGCAGGTCATGTCCGCGCCGGAGGCGATATGGGCATCCAGCACGCTGCGCAGGGGCAGATTGGCCACCAGATCGCTGTCGGACAGCACCACATAGTCCTGGCGGATATGGCGCAGGTATTCGATGACGCAGCCCAGGGCCTCCATCTTGCCCCGGAAGGGGCCCACGGTGCTCCGGCTCTCGCTGTAAGCGAAGGCGGGCAGCAGCTTCAATCCGCCGGTCTTGCGGCTCAGATCCCAGCTCTTGCCGGTGCCCAGGTGATCCAGCATGCTCTGGCACTTGCCGTGCATGATGACGCCCACGTCGGTGATCCCGGCGTTGACCATATTGGACAGCATGAAGTCCACCACCCGGTAATCGCCGCCGAAGGGCAGCGAGCCGTGGATGCGCTTGGCGGTCAGCTGGCCCAGTCCCGGCTTCTCTCCATAGGAGAAGATGATCCCGTGCATTCCCTTCATTGCGCGGCCTCCTTTCCATGAGTGCGGTCAAGCATGGTCTTGGGCGGCACGGTCTCCCGCTCCGCCACGTTGGTGCGGGGTCCCAGCACCGCGATGCCCCAGCTGTCGGGGTCGGCCGCCTCCTCCGGCGGCGCACCCACCTGGGCCCTGCGGCCGATGCGGCAGCCCTCGCCCACGATGGCGTAGGCCACCCGTGCCCCGTCCTCGATGACCGCGCCGGGCATCACCACGGAATAGGACACCTCCGCCCGCTGCCCCACATGGCAGCCGGTGGACAGCACGCTGTTCTTCACCTCGCCCAGGATCTCGCAGCCCCTGGCTACGGCGCTGTTGCCGATGTCGGCATGCTCACCCACATAGGCCGGAGGACACACGGCGGTGCGGCCGTGGATGGGCCACCGCTCGTCCAGCAGATTCAGGCCCGATCCGGGGGTCAGCATGTCCATGTTGGCGTCCCACAGGCTATCTAGGGTGCCCACGTCCTTCCAGTACCCCTCGAACCGATAGGCCACCATCCGCTCCCCGGCATTCAGCATGGCGGGGATGATGTCCTTGCCGAAGTCGTTGCTGGAGTCCACCTTGGCCTCGTCGGCGATGAGGTAGGAGCGCAGCTTGGACCAGGTGAAGATATAGATGCCCATGGACGCCAGATTGCTCTTGGGCTCCTTGGGTTTTTCGGCAAATTCGGTGATGTTGTCCTCTCCGTCCACATTCATGATGCCGAAGCGGCTGGCCTCAGACCAGGGCACCTCCATCACGGAGATGGTGCAGGCTGCGTTCGCCGCCTTGTGGCGGCGCAGCATGTCGGAGTAGTCCATCTTATAGATGTGGTCGCCGGACAGCACCGCCACATAGTCCGGGTCGTACAGATCCACGAACCCGATGTTCTGATAGATGGCGTTGGCGGTGCCCTTGTACCAGTCGGCACCGGTGGCGCTCTGGTACGGCGGCAGGATGTGTACGCCGCCGTTGGCACGGTCCAGCTCCCAGGGCTGGCCGTTGCCGATGTAGTTGTTCAGCTCCAGCGGCCGGTACTGGGTCAGCACGCCCACCGTGTCGATGCCGGAGTTGGCACAGTTGGACAGGGGAAAATCAATGATGCGGAACTTGCCGCCGAAGGGGACGGCGGGCTTGGCCATGTCGCCGGTCAGCACATGCAGGCGGCTTCCCTGCCCACCGGCCAGCAGCATGGCGATACATTCTTTCTTCATGTGACTGCACCTCCTGATGTTCGGAAACGGCGCGCCTCAGCGGCCGTTCACTTGTTTGGTCAGCTTGCCTTTTCCCTGCAAAATCACCGCGCCCAGCGGCGGCACGCGCACCGCGATGGACTGGGCCTGCTGATGTGCGGGAATGAATTCCGTCTCAATGGGCTCCGGGTTGGTGACGCCGCTGCCGCCCCACCGGGCGTCGTCGGTGTTGAAGACCTCCTCATACCGGGCCTTGGGCGGCACGCCGAAGCGATAGCCCTCCACCGCCACGGGAGAGAAGTTGATGACGGCGATCAGCGACTTGCCGCTGCGGTCCGTCCGCCGGAACACCAGCACGTTGTTGTAGTTGTCGTCGGCCACCAGCCACTGGAAGCCGTCCCAGTCCCGGTCATTCTCCCACAGGGCCCTGTGGGCCTTATAGAACTTATTCAGCGCCCGGATGCACTCGTGGGTCTGGCGGCAATCCTCTTCCTCGTCCAGCAGGTACCAGTCCAGCGCCTTGCGGAAGTCCCACTCGTGCCATTGCGCCAGCTCCGTGCCCATAAAGGTCAGCACCTTGCCGGGATGGCACAGCATGTACGCGTAGAAGCCCCGGACGCCCGCCAGCTGCTGCCACTTGTCGCCGGGCATCTTGCCCCGCAGCGAGCCCTTCATGTGCACCACCTCGTCGTGGGACACCGGCAGCACGAAATTCTCGGAAAAGGCGTACACCATGGAGAAGGTCACGTCCCGGTGGTGGTGCTGGCGGAAGAAGGGATCCATCTTCAGATAGTGGCACACGTCGTTCATCCAGCCCATGTTCCACTTCAGGTTGAAGCCCAAACCGCCCTCCTCCGGGGGATAGGTCACCATGGGCCAGGCGGTGGACTCCTCCGCCACCATCAGCGCCGCGCCGTCGATGGCAAAGGCGGTGCGGTTGAGCTGCCGCAGGAACTCGATGGCCTCCAGATTCTCCTTGCCGCCGTTCTGATTGGGCCGCCACTGCTGCCGGTCATAGTCCAGATACAGCATGGACGCCACCGCGTCCACCCGCAGTCCGTCGATGTGGTACTCCCGCAGCCAGTAGGCGGCGGAGGACAGCAGGAAGCTGCACACCTCCGGCTTGCCGAAGTCAAAGACCCGTGTTCCCCAGCTCTCATGCTCCCATTTCAGGGGGTCGCTGTACTCATACAGGCACGAGCCGTCGAACTGGATCAGCCCGTGGCTGTCCTTGCAGAAGTGGGCGGGCACCCAGTCCAGGATCACGCCGATCCCGGCCCGATGGAGCCTGTCCACCAGATACATGAAGTCATGGGGCGTGCCGTAGCGGCTGGTGGGCGCGAAATAACCCACGCACTGATAGCCCCAGCTGTCGTCCAGCGGATACTCCGTCACCGGCAGCAGCTCCACATAGTTATAGCCCATATCCCGGACATACAGCGCCAGCTGGTCAGCAATGTCGCGGTAGTTCAGCACCTGGCCGTCCTCTGTTCGCCGCCAGGAGCCCAGATGCACCTCATAGATGTTCACAAAGCCCTCGGCGGGGTGGGTGCCCTCCCGCCGCTGCCGCCATTTCTCGTCGTGCCAGGTATAGCCGCCGATGTCGTACAGCTTGCTGTTGGTAGAGGGCCGGGTCTCCTGATGGAAGCCGTAGGGATCGGACTTCCATACCTCCCGGCCGTCACACTGGGTCACCACATACTGATAGGCGTCGAACTGTCTGGCGTTTTCCACCGTCAGCTCCCATGCTCCGTCCGCCAGGCGGCGCATGTCCCACCGCTGCCACTCGTTGAAATCGCCGCACAGGGCCACGCATCGTGCCTGGGGCGCCCATACCCGGAACACCCAGCCGCCATCGCAGGGGTGTGCGCCAAAATATTCATAGGCGCTGTCCCACACGCCGCCGGACAACTCCTGTCTGTCCATTCCCGGCACCTCCTGTCTGTTATAGCACGGCGCCCCCGCAAAAAAGGGCGATATGCTACGCTATTTTATCGTATGGACATTTTACTCCATTTCCGCCCACCCGTCAATGCAATCGGCCATTGTTTCAAAAGAAGGAAGCATGACGGGCCGTCGAGGACGGCGGCCCCTACGCATCAACCGCCGACAGAATATTTGTAGGGGGCGGCGTCCCCGACGCCCCGCCCGGTATACGCACCGCCTGTGCAAAACGATGACCCCCACCGCTCCTGACGGAGCAGTGGGGGCGATATGTTTTTATTCTCTCCGCAGTGCCTCGATGGGGTTCAGCTTCGAGGCCTTTACCGCGGGCATCAATCCGAACACCACGCCGATCACCATGGAGAAGGCCACGGCCACGGCGCAGGCGCCCACACTGATGGCCACCGGCGTTCCCATCACCGAGCTGAGCATGTACGCCAACCCGATGCCGCAGGCCACGCCCAGGATACCGCCCAGGCTGGTCAGCACCGCCGCCTCCGTCAGGAACTGCCACAGGATGCGGCTCTGCTGCGCGCCGATGGCGATCTTCAGGCCGATCTCGCGGGTGCGCTCCGTCACGGACACCAGCATAATGTTCATGACGCCGATGCCGCCCACCACCAGAGAGATGGCGGCGATCCAGATCAGCTGCTTGTTGGTGGTCTCCGACAGGCTCTGCAGGTCGGCGGCCTGCTGCAGCAGATCCTTGGCCTGATACTTGTACTTGTCGGTGGACACCACGTTGTCGTTCAGGTACTGGGCCACATTGTTGCCCGCCTCGGTCATGTCGTTGGTGGAGGTGGCACGCACCGCCACGGACGCGGGCTCGTCATACCGGTACACGATGGGCCAGCAGGTGTTGGGAATGATGATGGTACCGGAGGTATTTCCGGAGTACATATAGTAGTCGCTGACCGAGTTGATCACCGGCTCCGAGGTGGACTTCTGGCTGATGACGCCCACCACCACGAAGGGCTCACCCTGGATCTCCACAGTGCCGCCGATGGGATTCAGACCCTGGAACAGGCTCTGGGCCGTGTTGGCGTCCAGCAGCGCCACCTTGCGGCAGGTGGTAAAATCGCTTTCAATGAAGCCCCGACCGTAATTGACCATATACCCCGTCACCGACAGGAAGTGGCTGTCGCCGCCGTAGATGGCGCCATTGAAGGAACTGTTGCCCACGTACACGCCATCGGCCCAGCTGCGGGAGTAGTACAGGGAGGATTCCCGCACCTTATCAAGCTTGTCGATCTCATCCCGCATCTCTGCCGTGATCATGGAGATGCCGTCGGGCACGCTGGCATAGGAGAAATCTATCTGATTGTTGTCCTGCATCAGCGTCACATCCACCACATTGTTGCCCGCGCCGATCAGGTTCTGCTTGATCTGCTCGTTGGTGCCCTTGATGGTGGACACGATGGTGATGATGGCGGCGATGCCGATGATGATGCCCAGCATCGTCAGGAAGGAGCGCAGCTTGTGGCTCCACACGCCCTGAAAGGCGAGATTGATATTTTCCAGCATCCGCGCACCTCCTTACATGCCGTTATAGAGCTGATCCCGTGTGGCCTCCACGGTACCGGCTCCCTCGGCCACATTGCGTCCGTAGGGGAAGGCCACGAAATCGTCCACCGTCAGGCCGCCGCGGATCTGGGTATAGCTGCCCCACAGGTTGCGGCCCGTCTGCACCCAGCGCTTTTCCAGTCTGTCATGGTCGCCCCGCACCAGCACATAGCTCTTGCCGTTCTCGGTGCGGATGAACATACTCTCCAGATACAGGGTGTTGCCGTCGGCACTGCCGGTACTGTTCTGATAGGACATCTCCACATAGTCGCCCTCCCGCAGGTCGGCGTCCTCCGAGACGAATACCTTGAAGGGATAGTAGGACACGTTGCTGTTGCCGTCGCTCCAGGAGTTGGCGTTGTCGGTGGGATAGTCGCTGATCTCCACGATCTCACCCTCGGCGCTGGCACCGGTCATCCAGGAGCTGACCTGTACCGTCTCGCCGATGCTGACCGTATCCAGCTCCAGCTCGCTGAGGGCGCCCTCGATGTAGTAGCCGCCTCCGCCGGAGACCTCCACCACCGCCTGGGTCTTGTCAAAGTCGGCGCTGCCGGAATCCCGCACCGCCTTGATGGTGCCGTTCAGCTCACTGTACACGGTATCGCTGCCCACTTCCTTCTTGACCTGCTCCAGATTCACCGCCGCCAGCTTGATGGTCACGTCCATTTCGCTGATCTCCCGGATCTTGTCGCGGATCATCTTGACCAGTTCTTCCTTGGGATAGGACTCCTCAAACAGCTTCTGCAGCTCCTCCAGCTCCTTCTGCAGGGCCAGGATCTCGTCGGTGGTGCCGTCGATCACGATCTGGGGCGCCTCCGCCAGCTTGGCCGGGAAGATCTTCACCGTCTCCTTGGGCGTTTCCGGCTGGTCCTCTCCGGTGCCGGGCAGCACGGGAACGATCTGGCCGTCATCGCCGGTCTGTCCGGCAACATCACCGGTATCGCCGGTCTCACCGCCGGTCTGGCCGCCTTCGCCGCTCTCTCCGCCGCCGGAGGGATTCACCCATTCCAGCCGCAGGCCGCAGCAGTTGACGATATCGCCCAGGGTGGTGTTGTCCACATGGATTACCAGCACCACATACACAACAGCTCCGCTGTTCTCCGGCAGCAGCTTGATCAGATTCTCCGACGTCAGCGCATCCTCGGAATTCCAGTCATAGTACAGGGGCTTTTCCTTGCTGCCGTCGCCGGACAGCTTCGTCAGCAGCTGCGGCTTGCCCGCTTCTATGGGCTGGGTCTCCTTATCGAAGATACCCTTTCGGCTCTCCTCGTACTTCTTGTCGATCTCCGCCTGCAGTTCATCCATCTTTTCCTGCAGGGCCTCCTGATCCATAGCCAGCTGCAGGCGCTCCAGCTCCTTCTTGGAAGTCTCCAGCGCCAGCACCTGCTTTTCATAGGCGATCTGGGCCCGCTCCACGTCCAGAGAGGTCAGTGTGGTGTCGTAGGACAGCAGCTTGTCGCCCTTCTTGACGGTCTGGCCCTCCTCCACATAGACCTTGCTGACCTTCTGGGTGTCGGACAGAAAGATCTTCTGCATCTCGTCGGTGGTCACCATGCCGCTGGTCTGGGAGGTATCGCCCCAGTAGTCGCTCATGCTGAAATCGGACACGGCGTATACATTCACATTGCCCCGCTGGGCATTGCGGGCCAGCGTCAGGCCGCCCCACACAACGCCGCAGGCCGCAACCACACCGGCGGCGATCAGCAAGCCCCGCTTTACCGTTTTATTCATCGTTTTCTCCTCCGCTCAGCACGCCGTCCTTGATGGTCATGATGGTATCAGCATGGTGTGCGATACCCCGGTCGTGGGTGATCATGATGATGGTGGAGCCGCTGTCGTGGAGCTGATGGAACAGCTCCATCACCTGTGCGCCGCTGGCGCTGTCCAGCGCGCCGGTGGGCTCGTCGGCCAACAGCAGCCGGGGCTTGCCCACGATGGCGCGGGCAATGGCCACACGCTGACACTGTCCGCCGGACAGCTGGTCGGGCCGGTGGTCGATCCGGTCAGAAAGACCCACCGTCTCCAGCGCGGCCCGGGCACGCTCCCGCCGCTCTTCCTTCTTCACGCCGCCGTACAGCAGCGGCAGCGCCACGTTGTCCAGCGCCGTCAGCTTGGGCAGCAGGTGGAAGGACTGGAACACGAAGCCGATCTCCTTGTTCCGCACCTCCGCCAGCTCCTTGCCGGAGCACTTGGTGATCTCCCGCTCCCCCAGCAGATAGCTGCCGCTGGTGGGCACATCCAGACAGCCGATCAGGTTCATCAGCGTGGTCTTTCCGCTGCCGGAAGGCCCCATGATCGCCAGATAATCCCCCTCGTTCACGTCCAGACTCACGTTTTTCAGCACGCGGGTCACGGTCTTGCCCATGGGATAATCCTTGCAAATATCGCGCATCTGTAAGATCATGCTCATCCCTCCGCAACTGCGCTGTCATCCGCGGCAGGCAGCGCCGCGGCGCCGTCCTCCGGCATCACGTCCACAGCACCGTCCATACCGCCCTCGGGCATCACGTCCACGCCGCCGTCCATACCGTCCACGCCGCTCATATCGCCCATATCGCCCATGTCGCCGCCGCCCATACCGGGATCAAAGGTACCCTCGTCATAGGTGACGCAGGTCATGCCGGCCTTCAGGCTCTCGTCGGGGAAGGCGATGTAATCCTCGGCGGTCAGGCCGTCGGTGACAACGTAGGTGTCCATCTCCGCGTCATAGTCGCCTAGGGTCAGGCTGCGCTTTTCCAGCTTGCCCTTGGCGTTCTGGGCCCATACCCAGGGAGCGGAATCCACGTCATTGATGTAATACGCGGGCAGCTTCAGGGTGTCGGCGTCCTGCTCCGCGTCCTGACCGTAGTCCGGCTCGATGTACACATGCTGCCCCAGCAGCAGCCCGTCGCTGCTCTCCAGCTCCACATAGAAGGGGTACTTGCTGGACATGGCGGTGTCATCGCTGCCGCTGTCATAGTACCGGTTCTGGTTGCCCTGCTGGGCGTTCTCCCAATCGATGAGGGAGATGGTGCCCTTCCAGGTCTGATCGCTGACGCGGGAGCGGATCACCACAGCGGTGCCCTCCGTCAGGGTACCTGCGTTGTTCTCGTTGACATAGCCCTTCACCCGGAAGCCGCTGGTCTCCACGATGGTCATGAAGGGCAGGGGATTGCCGTTCTGATCGGTGCCGCCGTTCTCGTTGATGGCCTTGACCCGGCCCGCCACGGGAGAGGTGACCGTTACGTTCTTCACGGTGCTCTGCAGCTTCTCGATATCCTTTGCCTTCAGAGAGATATTATACTCCTTCTCCAGAATATCCGTGGTGACCTGGCGGATCTCCAGGGTATACTGCATCTGCTTGTCGGAGGAGGCGGCGTTCTTGTCCTTTTCCAGCTGCTCCTTCTCCTCCTTCTTGCTGGCCAGCTCGTTCTGCATCTGCTCCAGCTCCAGCTGGGCCTTCTCCAGATCCAGCTTGGCCTGGCTCATGTCGTATGTAAACAGGGCGTCGCCCTCCTTGACCTCCTGATCCACCTTCACCTTGATGGCATCCACCGTGGCGTTGTCGTTCTTCTTGATCTGCGTCTCGCTCTGAGACGTGACCATTCCGGCAAAGCGATCCACCAGGCCGGTGGAGCCCAGCCCGCAGATCATGGACACAGACTGTACCGAGGCTTCTCCCTCCGCGCTTGCGCCGCAGCCCGCCAGTACGGACAGCAGCATCACGGCAGCCAGCGCGATCACAGCAAACTTTTTCATCCCGTTTCTCCTTGTAATCTGTTTTGGAACTGAATTTTTGTCCATATAAATATAGACGTTCCGGCAGCGGAAAATGTTCCCGCTTTTTCCAATATTTTTCCTCACAACTGTATTAGCACAGTTGGTACACTCATTATACCAGAGAGCAGTCCTTTGTCAAGCCAATTTCCCGCAAAAAAAGCTCCCCGACCGACAGTCGGGAAGCGCTGCTCTTATGCGTTTTCCTCCGGGGGCTCCAGAGCGTATTCCAGAATATTGCCGGGCTGACAGTGCAGCACCTCGCAGATGGCCGCCAAGGTGGAGAACCGGATGATGCTGTCAAGCAGTTTTTAACGTTTATCGTAAAATATTTTATGCTTCATGTCCTTTCGATGAGAGCCGTTCAAGCTTCATCGTTCAGGTCGGGCTGATCAAACACATCTTGCAGTGACCCGATATCGAGGATGACCTTTGATGTGTATGTGGTGGTAAGATCCGAGTTCTTGTCCAATTCCTGCCGTACATAATACCCGCTGTCACTGTTGGGATAGCCGTATACGATCGTGCGGCCGGTAAAATCGCCATTGAGATAGACGACCCTCACGCTGCCAGGCGGCAGCGGCGCGGTTTTCAGAATGCACTCCCGCAGCAGCACGGCGGTCTCATCGGCGTCGGCAAGCCGCCTGCCGCCTTTACCGGCAAAGAAGAGGGCCGCGGCGCACAGACCAGCAAAAAGGCAGAGCGCCGCCGCGGTGATCATTTGATCCGTGCGGGTATCCGTATCTCCGCCCGTTAGCAGTGCGGCAGCGGCGACACCGGTCATTGCAAGCAGCAAAGTCCCGAAGGCGCGAACTGTCCACTTCCGATGCTGCCGCTTCTGCCGGGCCAGCGTCCGGGACAACTCCTCGCGGTCGGGCAGCTCCGGGCGAAAGGGCTCGATCCTTTTCCGGAGCTCTGAACATATCTCGGCAGCGTTGTCCAGCAGGGGAATGGTGCAGCGCTTTCCGCATTGTAGCCGCAGCGTCAGAGTCATACCGCCGCAGCTGCAAAAGGCGATGTCGCTGTACGGGCATTGCAGCCGCGCCCGCCACGCGAACCGGGCGGTAAGTCCGCTCTCTCCCAAGTGCAGAAAAGCGCCGCGGTTAAATCGGCGGGAAATGAGACACAGCACCACAATGACCAGACTAAGTACAAGGATGATACGACACCCCGCTTTATCTTCGGGAGACATGGTGTTGTCCACAAAAAGCAGGAACGAAAACAGAAGGGCCAGAAAAATACCCGAGCCAAGGAGAAGCCATCTGCAAAGCCCAAATCGTTTTTGGATAAAAATGCCGTCCATACTCCCCACGCCACCCCCAAGGCCGCGCGTTTCCAATCATGCCGCCTGCGGCGGCATACCTCAACTCTTCACTTTTCTCTCTTCACTCTTCACTGCAAAAAGCGCCTGGCTGCAAAGTCAGGCGCTTTTTGTTTTTACATCTGCTCCGGTGCGGAGCAGCCGATCAGCGTCATGCCGTTTTTCAGTACGGCGCGGGCAGTGTCCGCCAGCTTCAATCTCGCCAGCAGCACGTTCTCCGCCTCACCCTTGATGCGGCAGGCGTTATAGAACTTGTGGAAGGCCGCCGCCAGCTCGGTAAGATAGCGGTTGATGAAGCTGGGATCGTAGTCTCGGGCGGCCAGCTGTACCACCACCGGGTACTGGGCCAGCTGCTTGATCAGGGCCTTCTCCTCCGGCGCGGACAGCACCGTGAAGTCCACCTCGGCAGCATCCTTCACCTGATAGCCCTCAGCCGCCAGCGCCTTCAGCAGCGTGCAGATGCGGGCGTGGGCGTACTGGACGTAGTACACGGGATTCTCACTGTCCTCCCGGACGGCCAGGCCCAGATCGAACTCCATCTGGGTCTCCGGCTTGGCGTTGAAGAAGTAGCGGCAGGCATCCACGGGGATCTCATCCAGCAGGTCGGTCAGGCTGATGGCCTTGCCGGTACGCTTGGACATGCGCACCACCTCGCCGTCACGCACCAGCTTCACCAGCTGCATCAGCACGATGTCCAGCCGGTTGGTGCCGTCCAGACCCAGGGCGTCCATGGCGCCCTTTAGGCGGGCCACATGGCCGTGGTGGTCGGCGCCCCAGATGTTGATGACCTTATCGAAGCCGCGGACCTCGAACTTGTTGCGGTGGTAGGCGATGTCGCCGGCGAGATAGGTGTAGAAGCCGTTGGCGCGGCGCAGCACGTCGTCCTTCAGGCCGAGCTTGTCGATATCCTCGTCCTTCTTGCCCTGCTTGCGGTACTGGTCGCGCATGATCTCCGCGGTCTTGACCCAGAGCGCGCCGTCCTTTTCATAGGTCCAGCCGAGGTCGGTGAGCTTTTTCGCCGTGTCGGCGACAAAGCCGGACTCGTGCAGGGAGGACTCGAAGAACCATTCGTCGAACTTGATGCCGTAGCGCTCAAGGTCGCTCTTCATCTTGGGGATGTTGCGGTCGAGGCCGAAGCGCGCCATATCGGCGTGGCGCTCCGCCTCGGTCTTGTCCAGATAGCTCTCGCCGTGCTCGGCGTAGAACGCCTGCGCAAGCTCCTTGATGTCGTCGCCGTGGTAGCCGTCCTCGGGGAACTCGACGGCGTCCTCGCCCTTGATGAGCTGGAAGTAGCGGGCCTCGATGCTCTTGGCGAACTTTTCGATCTGGTTGCCGAAGTCGTTGACATAGAACTCACGCCACACGTTCGCGCCGGACCAGTCGAGCA
>USAT01000006.1 GCA_900552725.1 uncultured Eubacteriales bacterium
GCGGCAACGCCGCCGCTGTCGTATTTTTTCGGAACAAGCTCTGAATCACAAAGGAAATAGAAGGAGAATTACCCATTATGGCTAAGAAAATCGTCATCGCCCTGGGCGGCAACGCGCTGGGCAGCACCCTGCATGAGCAGGCCGACGCCGTTCAGATCACCGCCCGCGCCATCGTCGACCTGATCGCCGAGGGGCACGAGGTCATCGTCGCCCACGGCAACGGCCCCCAGGTGGGCATCATCAACAACGCCATGCTGGCCCTGATGCATGAGGATGCCACCCAGGACAGCACCCCCCTGTCCGTCTGCGGCGCCATGAGCCAGGCCTACATCGGCTATGACCTGCAGAACGCCCTGCGCGAAGAGATGCTGAACCGCGGCATCGACGAGCCTGTGGTCACCATGGTCACCCAGGTGGAGGTGGACCCCAAGGATCCCGCCTTCAACGATCCCAGCAAGCCCATCGGCAAGTTCCTGTCCGAGGAAGAGGCCAAGGTCATGGCCGCCAAGACCGGCTTCCTGTTCAAAGAGGACGCGGGCCGCGGCTGGCGCCGCTACGTGGCCTCCCCCAAGCCCAAGCAGATCGTGGAGCTGGGCGCCATCCGCGCCCTCAGCGACAGCGGCAACATCGTCATCTGCTGCGGCGGCGGCGGCATCCCCGTCTACCGTACCGAGCATAACCACCTGAAGGGCGCGGCCGCCGTCATCGACAAGGACTTCGCCTCCGAGCTGCTGGCCGAGCAGCTGGACGCCGATATGCTGATCATCCTCACTGCCGTGGAGAAGGTGGCCATCAACTTCAACAAGCCCGACCAGAAGGGTCTGGACGAGCTGACCCCCGCCGAGGCCAAGGAGTACATCGCCCAGGGCCAGTTCGCCAAGGGCTCCATGCTGCCCAAGGTAGAGGCCGCCGTGAAGTTCGCCGAGTCCAAGCCCGGCCGCACCGCCCTGATCACCCTGCTGGAGAAGGCCAAAGACGGTATCGAGGGCAAAACCGGTACAAGAGTACACCAGTAATCCGCGCCCGCAGCATCCGAACAGGCGATTCCGCTTCCCGCCCGAGATACCGTCCTATTCCAATCCGGGCCTTTCGCGCAGCGAAAGCGCCTGCGGCGCCGCCGCAGGTATCGAGGGCAAAACCGGTACCCGCATACACCAGTAACCCCTTACCGGAACCGTTTTCACTTATTCCTGCGATTTCTTCATTGATATTTCTAATATCAGGAACATCAAAAAATATATAAGGATCGCAGAATTTTAGTTGAAATTTGCGCGGACATCCTATATAATACTTTTGTAACAATTTCATGCGTTACCGTGAATGTCGGATCTGATCCGTTATTCAGGCCCGCGGCAAATTTTATCCCTACCTTCAGCCCCGGGTCAATATTTTAAGGAGGAAAACAAGAATGAAGAAGTTCCTTGCGTTGATCCTCGCCCTGGTCATGGCTCTGAGCCTGGTGGCCTGCGGCGGCGGCAATGACACCCCCAACACTGACGACGGCAGCGATGCCGAAGGCGCTAAGGTCAAGGTCGGTTTCATCACCCTGCACGATGAAAACTCCACCTATGATAAGAACTTTATCGACGCCGCCAAGGAAGCCTGCGCTAACCTCAGCCTGGTCGAGAATGAAGATTACTTCATCAAGACCAACGTTGGTGAGACCGAGCAGTGCGCCGAAGTCGCCGCTGACCTGGTTGATGCCGGCTGCAACATCATCTTTGCCGACAGCTTCGGCCATGAGCCTTACATGATCGAAGTCGCCAAGGCGAACCCCGAGGTCCAGTTCTGCCACTCCACCGGTACCCGCGCTCACACCGAGGGTCTGGACAACTACCACAACGCTTTCGCTTCCATCTATGAGGGCCGCTATCTGGCCGGTATCGCTGCCGGTATGAAGCTGAACGAGATGATCGAGGCTGGCGAGTTCACCGCCGAAGAGGCTAAGATGGGCTATGTGGGTGCCTTTACCTACGCCGAAGTGGTTTCCGGTTACACCTCCTTCTATCTGGGCGCCAAGTCCGTCTGCCCCACCGTCACCATGGACGTGACCTTCACCGGCAGCTGGTATGACGAGACCCTGGAGAAGGAAGGCGCCGAGAAGCTGATCCAGGGCGGCTGCAAGCTGATCAGCCAGCACGCCGACTCTCTGGGCGCTCCTACTGCCTGCGAGAACGCTGGTATCCCCAACGTCTCCTACAACGGCTCCACCAAGGAAGCTGCTCCCAACACCTACATCATCTCCTCCCGCATCAACTGGGCTCCCTACTATGAGTATGCCATTCAGTGCGTCATCGACGGCAAGGCTATCGACGCTGACTGGACCGGCACCCTGGCCACCGGCTCCGTGGTTCTGACCGAGCTGAACACCGACGTTGCTGCCGCTGGCACTGCTGAGGCCATCGAGGCTGCCACCGCCAAGCTGGAGAACGGCGAGATCCATGTCTTCGACTGCTCCACCTTCACCGTGAAGGGTGAGGCTCTGACCTCCTACATGGCTGACGTCAACACTGACGCTGACTACACTCCCGACACCGAGGTCGTGCACGACGGTTACTTCTCCGAGTCCGAGTTCCGTTCCGCTCCTTACTTCGATCTGGAGATCGACGGCATCACCCGTCTGGACACCGCGTTCTAATCAAAGCTTTAGAACAAATTTCAATGGATGGGCTGCTTTGCAGCCCATCCATTTTTCTTTTTATTCCCCGTTTTTTCCTTTCCCGCAACTCATTCGGCGATTCTCACAAATGATTTTCTTCTTTCTTGTATAAGCTTACATTCTTTGTGTATACCTGACAAATTTTTTGCGAATTTTGATTTACAACACTTCTTTTCTGTGCTAGAATAAAGCGTATGGAATTTAGCCCCGGCGTGCTACGAGGTGTTGCAGCCATCTGCGCCGAAAGAAAGGATGACAGCCTTGGAAAACAAATGCGCGATCAAAATGGAGAATATCACCAAGCGCTTTGGTTCCGTGGTGGCCAATAACGCCATCAACATGGAACTGCGCGAGGGTGAGATCCTGTCTCTGCTGGGTGAAAACGGCAGCGGCAAGACCACTCTGATGAATATGCTCTCCGGTATCTACTTCCCTGACGAGGGACAAATCTACATCCACGATAAGCCCGTCACCATCGCGTCTCCCAAGGATGCATTTGATCTGGGCATCGGCATGATCCACCAGCACTTCAAGCTGGTCGATCTGTTCACCGCTACCGAAAACATCATTCTGGGCCTCGAGGGCAAGCTGGATCTGAACAATGCCCGCAAAAAGGTGCAGGACATCTGCGACCGGTATGGCTTCGACATCGACCCCGACATGAAGATCTACGACATGTCCGTCTCCCAGAAGCAGACTGTCGAGATCGTGAAGGTGCTGTACCGCGGCGCGGACATCCTGATCCTGGACGAGCCCACCGCCGTGCTGACCCCCCAGGAGACCGATAAGCTGTTCACCGTCATGCGCAACATGAAGGCCGACGGCAAGTCCCTGATCATCATCACCCACAAGCTCCACGAGGTGCTGGACGTATCCGACCGTGTGGCCGTACTGCGCAAGGGCGAGTACATCGGCGACGTGATGACCAAGGACGCCGACCAGCAGTCCCTGACCGATATGATGGTGGGCCACAGCGTCACCCTGAACATCAATCGCCCCGATCCCATCAACGTCACCCCCCGTCTGAAGCTGGAGGGCCTGACCGTATTCGATGAGCTGGGCGTCAAGCGTCTGGACAACGTCAGCTTCTCCATCAACGCCGGCGAAGTGCTGGGTGTGGCAGGCGTGGCAGGCTCCGGCCAGCGTGAGCTGCTGGAGTCCATCGCGGGCCTGTATCCCATCACCTCCGGCTCCGTCACCTTCTTCCCGCCCGAGAGCGACAAGCCCCAGGAGCTGGCCGGCAAGGATCCCATGGACATCCGCAAGGCCGGCATCGCCATGAGCTTTGTCCCCGAGGACCGTCTGGGCATGGGCCTGGTGGGCTCCATGGGCATGACCGGCAACATGATGCTGCGCTCCTGGCGCAAGGGCAAGGGCGCGTTCCTGAACCGCAAGGATCCCGAGGCGCTGGCCCAGCGCATCTGGCAGGAGCTGGAGGTCGTCACCCCCAGCACCAGCTTCCCCGTCCGCCGTATGTCCGGCGGTAACGTGCAGAAGGTGCTGGTAGGCCGTGAGATCGCCCAGCAGCCCTCCGTGCTGATGACCGCCTATGCTGTCCGCGGTCTGGATATCAATACATCCTATACCATTTACAATCTGCTGACCGAGCAGAAGATGAAGGGCGTTGCCGTCGTTTACGTCGGCGAGGATCTGGACGTGCTGCTGGAGCTGTGCGACCGGATCGTGGTGCTCTGCGGCGGACAGGTGTCCGGCGTGGTGGACGCCCGTAAGACCAACAAGCTTGAAGTGGGTGCTCTGATGACCCGCGTGGGAGGAGGCGCGAAGGAAAATGCGTAAACAATCTCTCTTTCATATTTCCAAGCGTGACACGCTTCCCTTGGGCAAGGCCCTGCTGATCCGCGGCGGCATCCTGCTGCTGGCGCTGGTGTTCTGCGGTCTGATCACCACCCTGCTGACCGGAGAAAATCCCATCAGCGTGTACGGCACGATCCTCAAGGGTGCTTTCGGCACCCCCCGCAAAAACTGGGTCACTTGGCAAAACGTAGCGGTTCTGCTGGGCATCTCCCTGGCTGTTACCCCCGCCTTCAAGATGCGCTTCTGGAACATCGGCGCCGAGGGTCAGACCCTGATCGGCTGCTTGGCCACTACCACCTGCATGATCCTGCTGGGCGGTAAGCTGCCCAACGGGGCGCTGATCGTTGTGTCCCTGCTGGCCGCTCTGCTGGCCGGTGCCGTGTGGGGCTTCCTGCCCGCCTTCTTCAAGGCCAAGTGGAACACCAACGAAACGCTGTTCACCCTGATGATGAACTACGTTGCCATGCAGCTGGCCTCCTATTTCATCATTGTCTGGGAGGTGCCCAAGGGTGCCGGTAAGATCGGCATCATCAATCAGGCCACCGAAGCAGGCTGGCTGCCCCGTATCGGCGGGCAGACGCAGCTCCTCCCGATCCTGGTGGTCGCCATTCTGACCGGTCTGATGTACATCTATCTTAACTACAGCAAGCACGGCTACGAGATCGCCGTGGTGGGCGAAAGCCAGCGTACCGCCAGCTATGCCGGCATCAAGGTGGATCGGGTCATCATCCGCACCATGGTGCTCTCCGGTGCCGTCTGCGGCCTGATGGGATATATCCTGACCGCCGGTATCAGCCATACGCTGACCACCACCATCGTGGACAGCCGCGGCTTCACCGCCGTCATGGTGTCCTGGATGTCCAAGTTCAATCCCCTTATCATGATCGCCGCCTCCCTGCTGCTGGTGACTATGGAGCGCGGTGCCAGCGAGATTTCCACGGCTTTCAGCCTGAACCAATCCTTCGCCGACATTCTGACCGGTATCATCCTGTTCTTCATCATTGCTACCGAGTTCTTCATCACCTATAAGGTCACTCTGCGCAAGAGCAGCAGAAAGGAGGCGTGACGGATGGGTTTTGATTTTGTATCCTTCTTCCCCCGTGCGGTCATGCAGGGTATCCCCCTGCTGTTCGGCAGCACCGGTGAAATTCTGACCGAGAAATCCGGTAACCTGAACCTCGGTATCCCCGGCATCATGTATGTGGGCGGTATCAGCGGCGTCATCGGCGCGTTCTTCTATGAGCAGGCCACCAAGGGCGGCACCATGAACGGCTTCCTGGCCATCATGATCCCCATCCTGTGCTCCCTGCTGGGCTCTCTGCTGATGGGCTTGCTGTACTGCTTCCTGACCGTTACCCTGCGGGCCAACCAGAACGTTACCGGTCTGGCCATGACCACCTTCGGCGTGGGCGTGGGCAACTTCTTCGGCGGCTCCCTCATCAAGCTGACCGGCAGCGAGGTCCCCTCCATTGCCCTGTCCAACACCAGCCTGTTCTTCAAGACCACCCTGCCCGGCGCGGAAAGCACCGGCTGGTTTGGTCAGCTGTTCCTGTCCTACGGCTTCCTGGCCTATGTGGCCATCATTATTGCCCTGGGCGCGTCCTATTTCCTGAACCACACCCGTCCCGGCCTGCACCTGCGCGCCGTGGGCGAGAGTGCCTCCACCGCCGACGCCGCCGGCATCAACGTCACCAAGTATAAGTATCTGGCCACCTGCATCGGCTCCATGATCGCGGGTCTGGGCGGTCTGTACTACGTCATGGACTACGCCAACGGCGTGTGGTCCAACAACGCCTTCGGTGACCGCGGCTGGCTGGCTATCGCCCTGGTCATCTTCACCATCTGGCGTCCCAATGTCAGCATCCTGGCCTCCATCCTGTTCGGTGGCCTGTACATCATCAACATCTATCTGCCCACCCCCGGCGGCCAGATGGCGATCAAGGAGCTGTACAAGATGCTGCCCTACGTCATCACCCTGATCGTGCTGATCGTCGTCTCCCTGCGTAAGAAGCGGGAGGATCAGCCCCCTGCGTCCCTCGGTCTCTCCTACTTCCGCGAGGAACGCTGACCCCAATATAAAAAGAGTAGGCCGCTTGCGGCCTGCTCTTTTTTCCTACCCATTTTTCTGATGAAGGAGCATACGATATGGCTACTCTGCTGCTGAAAAACATCGCCCAGCTGGTCACCTGCGACGACGGTGACCGCCTGCTGCAAAACGTGGACCTCTACTGCAAGGACGGCTTCATCCAAGCCATCGGCGAAAATTTGGCCGTCACCGCCGACGAGACCATCGACGCCAGCCACATGCTGTGCTATCCCGGTCTGGTGAACACCCACCACCACCTGTACCAGGTGTTCTCCCGCAATCTGCCCCAGGTGCAGAATATGGAGCTGTTCGACTGGCTCAAGACCCTGTACGAGATCTGGAAGAACCTGGACGAAGACGTGATCCGCCTGTCCAGCCTTACCGGTATGGGCGAGCTGATGAAGCACGGCTGCACCACCTGCTTCGACCACCACTATGTGTTCCCCGCCGGAGCAGGCGACCTGCTGGGCGCCCAGCTGGCGGCGGCCCAGGAGCTGGGCATCCGCATGTACCTGAGCCGGGGCAGCATGGATCTCAGCGTCAAGGACGGCGGCCTGCCGCCGGACAGCGTGGTGCAGACGGTGGACGAGATCATGGCCGACTCCGTCCGCTGCATCGAGAAGTACCACGATCCCTCCTACGGCTCCATGCACCGCGTGGCGCTTGCCCCCTGCTCCCCCTTCTCCGTGTCGGCGGAGCTGCTGCGGCAGAGCGCCATTCTGGCCCGGCAGTACCACGTCCGGCTCCACACCCACCTGTGCGAGACCACGGACGAGGAGAACTTCATGCTGGAGCGTGAGGGCGTCCGGCCCCTGGCCTACATGGAGCGGCTGGGCTGGATCGGCGACGACGTGTGGTTCGCCCACGGCATCCACTTCAATGACCAGGAGCTGCGCCTGCTGGCGGACACCGGCACCGGCGTGGCCCACTGCCCCATCAGCAACATGAAGCTCTCCAGCGGCATCGCCCGCATCCCGGAGATGCTGAAGCTGGGCGTACCGGTGGGCCTGGCGGTGGACGGCAGCGCCAGCAACGACGGCTCCAGCCTTATGGAGGAGCTGCGGGTGGCCTTCCTCCTGCACCGCCTCAACTCCAGCAAGGCCGCACCCAGCGGCTACGACATCCTGAAGATGGCCACCCGGGGCAGCGCCCGCCTGCTGGGCCGTGACGACATCGGCCAGCTGGCGGTGGGCAAGTGCGCCGACCTGTTCCTCATCGACAGCCGCCGCCTGGAGCTGGTGGGCTCCTGCTTCGACGCCAAGTCCGTACTGGGCACGGTGGGCGTCCGCGGCCCGGTGGACTATACGGTGGTGCAGGGCCGCGTCACCGTCCGCCAGGGCCACCTGGCCACGGTGGACGAGGACCGCGTGGCGGAGGACGCCAACCGCAAGTGCAGGGCATATCTGGAGATATAAGCGGCACGGTAAACATTCGTAGGAGCGGCCCTTGCGGCCGCCCGCATCACATCAACACATCAATCGTGCGGGCGACCGCAAGGGTCGCCCCTACTCACGCAAAAACCGCAGGGTTGACACACGGTCAACCCTGCGGTATGTTATGTATATGCTCATTCCAGCTCGCTGCGGTTGTTGGCCATGGTCTTGGCAAACAACTCCGCACTGCTGGGCGGCGTATAGGTGATGGCGTTGGCCCCCGCCCGAATGGTGGCGGTAATACTCTCGTCCGTCGGCCCGCCGGTGGCGATAATGGGCAGCTCCGGGTATTTCGTCCGCAGGGCCGCCACGATCTCCGGCGTTCTGGCCGCGCCGGACACATTCACGAAGTCCACGCCCGCCGCCAGATACGGCTCGATGTCCATTTTCTCCGAGATCACCGTATACACCACCGGGATCTCCACCGCCTCCTTGATAGCGCGGATGGTGTCCACACCGATCTTGCTGTTGCACACCACGCCGTAAGCGCCCTGATGCTCCACATAGGCCGCCATGCTGGCGCTGCGGACACCGTTGGTCAGTCCGCCGCCCACGCCGCAGAACACCGGCACCTCAGAGATGCCGATGATGGCCTGGGTGATGCTGGGCTGGGGCGTAAAGGGATACACGGCGATCACCGCGTCGGCGTTGATGTTCTTGATGAT
The DNA here is from genome assembly GCA_900552725.1 of uncultured Eubacteriales bacterium. Taxonomy (GTDB): domain Bacteria; phylum Bacillota; class Clostridia; order Oscillospirales; family Oscillospiraceae; genus Vescimonas. Next base: position 8,659 of record USAT01000006.1, read on the forward strand.
GGCCACATCCGTGGAGAACACCAGCGACTTGATGCGGCGGCCGAACACCCGGATGCCGCTGCACTCGCTGATGCACCGGGGCACCGACAGCGTGTGCTTGCGCAGGTTCCCCTCGTAGACGGGCACATATTTTCTTACCATGCTGCTGCTCCTTTCCTGAGTTCATCTTCCTGGAAAAAATTATAGCACGGTTCCCGTTTTCTGTAAATAGACACTCCGCTCCATATGTCTAAAATTCAACTTTTGTTCATACTTACGTTACGTTTTTGTTAAATCGAGGTGTATTTTATGTCTGTTTCTGTTGTTTTAGGGGATATTACTCTTTCCCGCGTGGACGCCATCGTCAACGCCGCCAACTGCTCGCTGCTGGGCGGCAGCGGCGTAGATGGCGCCATTCACCGCGCCGCCGGGCCGGAGCTTCTGGCGGAGTGCCGGACGCTGGGCGGCTGCGAGACGGGACAGGCCAAGCTCACCGCCGCCTATCGCCTGCCCTGCCGCTATGTGATTCACACCCCCGGCCCCATCTGGCGGGGCGGCGGCCATAACGAGGCGGCGCTGCTGAGCTCCTGCTACCGCGCCTGTCTGGCCCTGGCGTGGGCGCATGGCTGCCGCAGCGTGGACTTCCCCTCCATCTCCACCGGGGTCTACGGCTATCCCCTGCCCCAGGCGGCCCACATCGCCCTGCGGGAGCTGGTGGCCTTCGACCGCGCCCACGAAGGCATGACCCTGCGGATGGTGTGCCACACCCCGGAGACGCTCCACACCTACCAGGTGGACTGGAACATGTTCTATCAGGAGACGAAGCCCCACGAGTAAAATTGGCGAAAAATCTTACGATTTTTCTGCCAAATAAAATGCAGCCGACTGCGCGCGCCCGTTGGGCACACTTGCTGACCGAGAAGACTTTTTCCGACGTACGCCCAACGGAAGTCCCCTTGGGGGACACGCCGCCGGAAAAATGATTTTATTTTTTCGCGCCGTGCGCGGCGCGAATTCTGCGAAGCTTTATATAAAAAGCCGGTGCGCTGCACCGGCTTTTTTACTCAAATTTTCACCAACTCATACTTCCTTGTGCCCAGACCCAGCTTCTCGCCGTGCTCCAGGCAACTGCGCCAGTCGGTGTCGGGATGGATGCGCTGGAAGTGGTCATGGGCGTGCTGATGATCCTCCGGACAGTCGGCGGCGCTGCCCCGCAGGGGTGCCTGGGCGTTCACCGCGTCGATGCAGGCCATGTCCAGCGCCACGGGATCGAAGGAGGCGAACATGCCCACATTGGGCACGATGGCCATGTCGTTCTCGCTGTGGCAGTCGCAGTTGGGGGACACGTCGATCACCGGCGAGATGTGGAAGCAGGGACGGCCGTCCACCACCGCCTTGGTGTACTCGGCGATCTTGCGGTTCAGGTTGCTGGTGGATTCATCCCAGTTGATCTGCACCGCGTTCTTGGGACACACGGCGATGCAGCGGCCGCAGCCCACGCACTTGTCGTGGTCGATGGCCGCCTTCCGGTCGGTAATCATCGGCGCACCGTGAGCGCAGATCTTGCGGCACTGGCCGCAGCCCACGCACAGCTCCTGATTCACATGGGGCTTACCGGCGTTGTGCTGCTCCATCTTACCGGCGCGGCTGCCGCAGCCCATGCCGATGTTCTTCAGGCAGCCGCCGTAGCCCGCCGTCTCGTGGCCCTTGAAGTGGGTCAGGGAGATGAACACGTCCGCGTCCATAACGGCCCGGCCGATCTTGGCGTTCTTCACATATTCGCCGCCCACAACAGGCACCTCCACCTCGTCGTTGCCCTTGAGGCCGTCGGCAATGATGATCTGGCACCCGGTGGTCATGTAGTTAAAGCCGTTGACCATGGCGCTGTCCATGTGATCCAGGGCGTTCTTCCGTCCGCCCACATACAGGGTGTTGCAGTCGGTCAGGAAGGGCTTGCCGCCCCGCTCCTTCACAAAGTCCGCCACGGTCTTGGCCCAGTTGGGCCGCAGATAGGCCAGGTTGCCCGGCTCGCCGAAGTGCAGCTTGATGGCCACAAACTTTTCATCGAAATCGATCTCGCCCATCCCCGCCGTCTTCAGCAGCCGCGTCAGCTTTTGCTGCAAATTCTCATGATAATCGGCACGCAGATCGGCAAAATACACCTTAGAAGCCATAATTTTGTTGTCCTTTCTCCGTTTTTCAGAGGCTGTTCTGATCATGTCGATATAGTCTATCATATTTTGTCCCGATGTGCTATACTATATTTCCACAAATTTTCCGAAAAAAGGAGGCCATGCCCATGCGTATCCTGTCGCTGCCCATCACCCCGGCGCTGTCCGGCCAGACGGTCAGGCACCTGCTGCGGCAGGAGCTGGGCCTGTCCTCCTCCCTGCTGAAGTCCCTCAAATGGCGGGAGAACGCCATCCTGCTGAACGGCCGCCCCGTCACCGTCCGTGCCGTGGCCCATGAGGGTGACGTGCTGACAGTGGACGTGTCCGACCCGCCCGCGGAGACCCCCGTCGTCCCCGTGGACTATCCCCTGGACATCCTGTGCGAGGACGAGGATCTGCTGATCCTGAATAAGCCTGCCGGGCTCACCGTCCACTCGGCGGCGCTGACGGAGGAGACCGTCACCGTGGCGGGGGCGGTGGCCCACTATCTGGGCTGCGACACCTTCCATCCGGTGAACCGGCTGGATCGGGGCGTCACCGGTGTGATGGTCGTGGCCAAGAACGGCTATATGCACCAGCGGTGCATGTCCATCCTCCACACCGATGACTTCCGCCGGGAGTATCGCGGCATCTGCGACGGCGTGCCCCAGCCCACGCGGGGCACCATCGACCTGCCCATCAGCCGCCAGCCGGGGTCGCTGCTCAAGCGCAGCATCGATCCGGATGGCCTGCCCTCCCGCACGGAATATGAGGTTTTGTCCGTATCCCATGGCCGTACCCTGCTGCGGCTGCGGCCCATCACCGGCCGCACCCACCAGCTGCGGCTCCACATGGCGGCTATAGGCCATCCCCTCACCGGAGACTGGCTCTACGGCGCGGAGGACAAGGCCCTTATCACTCGTCCGGCCCTCCACAGCTACGAGCTGTGGCTGCGCCATCCCCTGACGAAGGATCTGCTGCACATCACCGCACCAATACCGGAGGATATGCAGCGATTGCTGTAGACACAGCGCGGTATCCCACGGCGGCATGTGGTCATGCCGCCCTACGAATGTTTCCCCATACCGTACCGTAGGGCGGGGTGACCACACCCCGCCGCACGGTAAACGCAACAGGTGCATTAACCCTCCGTAGGGGCCGGCGTCCTCGACGGCCCGCACGATAAACGGACAAGATTCGATAAACCACCCGTAGGGGCGACCCTTGCGGGCGCCCGCACGCAGCCATATTACCGCACATCGGGCGGCCGCAAGGGCCGCCCCTACAAACCGTTCACCGTATCCATTGCGTTCATCACCCACCCACGAAAAAAGACGGCTAACGCCGTCTTTTTTCTTATAGATCCACTTTTTCATACAGCTTTGCCGCTTTCCGGAAGGTCAGCAGCATGCCCAACCCGTATATCACGGCGCTGACGATCAGCGCCGGCAGCAGCCGCAGCTGGGTGGCGCCGTCCAGATCGTCCAGCCAAACCAGCCCCGGAAAATGGGGCAGCGCCTCGCACACGATCATCAGCAGCGTCACGGGGATCAGCGCCTTGACGAAGGCCACGCCCACCTTATAGCCGCTGCGGTAGAAGTCGGTCAGGAACACCGCGTTGAACACCGCGTACATCAGGAAGCCCGCCGCGAACAGCGCCAGATTGGGATCCATACCCACCAGATTGTCCTTCCCCGGCTGCAAACGCACCGCCAGCAGCGCGCAGGGCGCCAGCACCGCCAGCGACAGCAGCTCCACCAGCGTCACCAGCACGCAGCCCGCTTTCACCGTGTCCCGCTTGGGCACCGGCAATATGGCGGAATAGTAGATGTCCTTCTGCTCCCGGATGTTCAGGAACGTGAAAAAAAGCCCCAGCATCACATAGAAAAAGATGATGGTATAGGGATAGTTGGGGATCAGCACCATGATGCCGAACAGGCAGAACACCGGCGTCATGGGATGGCACACCAGCCGCAGCTGCTTATATAATAGCGCTGTCATCCAGCTCCCTCCTCTCCACGGAAACGATGATGTCCTCCAGTGTGGCGCCCCGGTCGGCGTAGGCCGCCATGAACTCCGCCACGGTGGAGCTGTGGAAAATTTCGCCATCCTTGATAAAGGTGATATGGCTGGCGCACTTCTCCAGATCCGATGTAATGTGGGTGGAGAACAGGATGCTCCGCTGGCCGTCCGCCACGATGGCCCGGAACAGCGCCACCAGCTCGTCACGGGACACCGGGTCCAGGCCGCTGGTGGGTTCGTCCAGGATCAGCAGCTTGGCGTTGTGGCTCAGCGCCAGCGCCAGCAGGTACTTCACCTTCATGCCGCTGGACAGCTGATCCACCCGCTTGCTCTCGTCAATGCGGAACAGCTCCAGATAGTGCCGGTACTTCGTCTCGTCCCAGTTGCGGTAAAACCGCCGGGTCACGTCGGTGATGGTCTTGACCTTCTTCTTGGGATAGAAGTCGATGCCGCCCAGCACCACGCCGATCTGCTCCTTGAATTCCCGCTCATGCTGCCGCACGTCCTGACCGAAGAAGCGGACGTCGCCGCCGTCGGGATGCACCAGCCCCAGGATGGATTTCAGCGTGGTGGATTTGCCCGCGCCGTTGCGGCCGATGAAGCCCACCACCGCGCCCTGGGGCACGTCGAAGGACACATCCTTCAGCGTAAAGGCGGGGTAGGTCTTGGAAAGGCCCCTTACTTCCAATGCGTTCATTCCTCGACCTCCCCGTCCTCCGGTATGCCGTCAAAGACCTGCTTCAGCATGGGGTGCAGCTTCTCCGGCGTCTGCAGGGCGATGCCCCGCTTCTTGTCCGCCAGCAGCACCAGCATATCCCCCGGCTCGATGCCGAACATCTCGCGGGCCTCCTTGGGGATCACAATCTGGCCCTTGGGCCCCACCCGCACCGAGCTCATATAGTGCCGGTCGTCCCGTCTTGTGCTTTTCATGGTATCACTCCGTTTCAAAAGTATAACTTTTCTTACTTCTCGAACATTGTAGCACAATGACAAAGCGCTGTCAAGGGACGGGATGGCAAAAAGCCGTGTTCCCCGTTATCTGCCCTATATCTGCGCGAAAAAATGCACCCGTATCGGGTGCATTTTTTCGTATGGTTATTGGTACATTAAGGCCCTTTATCGGTACATAAAAGGCGGTTATTGGTACGCTTTGCGCCCCGCCCTTCGCCTGCGCCGTTTTTGCGCTTCTTTTTCTCAGTTTTCCCGCAGGGAACCGTCGATGTTGACGGTGATCACCTGCCAGGGGATAAATTTTCCGCTGTTCTGCAGCGCCGTCTTGGCGGCGAACTCCAGCCCGCCGCAGCAGGGCACCTCCATCCGCACGATGGTCAGGGAGCGGATGTCGTTGCGGGAGATGATCTCCGTCAGCTTCTCCGTATAGTCCACGCCATCCAGCTTGGGGCAGCCGATGAGGCAGACCTTCCCTGCCAGCAGGCGGCTGTGGAAGCCGCCGTAGGTGAAGGCGGAGCAGTCCGCCGCCACCAGCAGGGCCGCGCCGTCAAAGTACGGGGCCTGAGTGGGGGCCAGCTTGATCTGCACCGGCCAGTTGGTGAGCTGGCCCTCCGGCTCTCCGGAGGCGGGCGCCGGAGCCGCTTTATGCTGCATCTGCCGCATGGCGGCGCCGGGGCAGCCGGTGTGGGCGGGGCGCTCCTTGGCGGCCTTGGCCGCCAGGACGGCAGCCTCGTCATAGGCGGGGGCTTCCCGCTCCTCAAAGGTGATGGCGTTGGTATGGCAGGCGGGCAGGCAGTCGCCCAGACCGTCGCAGTAATGCTCGTGCATCAGCTTCGCCTTGCCGTTCACCAGGCCGATGGCCCCCTCGTGGCAGGCGTTGACGCAGGCCCCGCAGCCGTCGCACTTTTCCTCGTCGATATGGATGATCTTGCGGATCATGGACATGACCTCCTCGTTGGATTCTGACGGTAGTATACCCTGCCTCGGCAATTTCGTCTGTTGCATTTGTCACAATTCTTCGCGGTTGTTCTGCCATTTTCTTCCATTGCAGAACAAATCTGGTCATCTTGTCGTTGATTTACGGACAGGCACGAAAAAGCTTGCGGAAAACGGCAGATGTATGTCACTTTTTTCCAAGAAGAACCCGGTCGAAATCGGTGGTTTTTTGTTGCAATGTACAGCACTCTGTGTTAAAATTAACAATTGGTTAAAACCTCCCTGGTTCACGCTATAAAGAAGTCAAGCCACCGCCGGATACATCCCTGTCGCCGTACAGACGCATGCATTTGGCGGTTATTTGTAAGGATTGGAGTGGAGAGAAAAAGCAATGATCATGTGTGTGTTTCTGTTTGTCCTGTGGGTGCTGCTGAACGGGCGCGTCACCGTGGAGATCTGCCTGTTCGGCGTGGTGATCGCCGGTGCGGTATACGCCTTCTGCGTGTACGCCCTGGGGTATCATCCCAGCCACGAAAAGCGGCTCTTGAAGCGGCTGGGCGGCTATGTGGTGTACGTCGCGGTGCTGATCTGGGAGATCATCAAGGCCAATCTGGCGGTGATCAAGATCATCCTGGTGCCGCCCCACAAGTATCATCCCGCCATCGTGCGGATGAATATCCCCTTTGAGAAGAATATTTCCCGGGTCATCCTGAGCAATTCCATCACCCTGACGCCGGGTACCGTTACCATCGAGCAGAGCGGCGACGATTTTCTGGTGCTGTGTCTGGACAAGTCCAACGCCGACAGCATCCCCGACTGGAGCCTGACGAAGATGCTGCGGAAAATGGAGGGCGAAGAATGGAACTGATCCAACAATGCTATAGCTATCTGTTCTGGGGCGTGCTGGCGGCGCTGGCCCTGTGCGTCATCGCGGTGCTGATCTATATTCTGAAGGCCCGGCTGACGGTGGACCGCATCATCGGCATCAACCTGGTGGGCACGCTGGTGGTCATCGTCATCTGCGCCCTGACCTATATCCTGGGCGAGGATTATCTGGCGGACATCGCCGTGATCTATGTGGTCATGTCCTTCATCGCCGTGATGATGCTGTGCCGCATTTACATCAACCTGTACGACCACAGGCGAAAGGAGAAGGAACGACATGATCGGTGAATGGATCCGTTTCGGCCTGTGCGCCGCGTTTATGCTGGCGGGACTGTTCATCATGGTGGTGTCCATCATCGGATTGTTCCGCTTTGACTTCGCCCTGCAGCGCATCCACGCCGCCGCGCTGGGCGACACCCTGAGCCTGCTGCTGTTCACCGTCGGCATCCTGATCGCCGTGGGCTTCCACGCCGTGATGTGGAAGCTGATCCTGGTGCTGGCTTTGCAGTGGATGACCTCGCCCCTGAGCAGCCATATGCTCAGTATGTTTGAATACCGCGCCGACGAGAATCTGGGCGAGCACCTGGATCTGAGCGACGCGGAGTATCACACCGAGGAATCGGAAGAGAAAGAGGAGGTGGCCGCCAAATGATGACGTTCTTCCGTCTTGTACTGCTGGTGGGGCTGATCGTGTGCGCCGCCGCCACCGCCCTGACCAAAAAGCCCATGCAGGCCGTGATCATCTACATGGCCTATTCCGTCATCATGTCGGTGATCTGGATCATGCTGGAGTCCCCCGACCTGGCCATCACCGAGGCGGCGGTGGGCGCGGGCATCACCAGCCTGCTGCTGTTTTTGACGCTGCGGCGGTTGAACCTCATCGACCAGGATGAGGAGCACCGCAAGCATGAGGAGGAGACCATCCGCCAGCACGCCGCCCTTCACGAGGAGCGGGGAGAGGAGGAGATCCATGAGTGAGAAAAACTTCCTCCGCCGCTGGCTGGACGGCCAGGTGGACTGGTCGGCCATGCTGGAGCAGGAAAAGGCCCCCAAGAAGGAGCCCGGCGTCCCCTATGAGCCCCACTATGACCCGGCGGCCGCCCGGGAGTCCCTGGAGCGGGGCCAGATCGCCTATACGGTGCTGGCTATCGTGGCGTGCATCGTGTTTGCCGCCTTCATGCTGCTGACGGTGGCCAATCTGCCCGCCTATGGCAGCGACGACGCCCCCACCGTCAACGAGGTGGCGGAGCGGTATGTGGAAAAGGGCACCGAGGAGACCGGCGCGGTGAACACCGTGGCGGGCATGATCCTGGACTACCGTGCCTTCGATACCCTGGGCGAGTCCTTCGTGCTGTTTACGGCCATGTGCGCCGTCACCATGCTGATGAACGCCTCCGGCAAGCGCCGCGTCCGCAAGCTGGACTATGAGGTGCTGGACTACTATCAGGATCCCATCATCCGCACGGTGTGCAAATTCGTGATCCCCATCATTCTGGTGTTCGGCGTGTACATCCTGCTGAACGGTCATCTGTCCCCCGGCGGCGGCTTCTCCGGCGGCGCCATCATGGCCTCGGCCCTGATCATCTACGGTCTGGTGTGGGGCGGCGAGCGTGCCTCGAAGGCCATCCCCGCCAAGGTGCTGAAGATCATCGTGCTGTGCGCCCTGGGCTTCTACGCCTGCTCCAAGACCTACTCCTTCTTCACCGGCGCCAACCACCTGCACTCCATCATCTCTCCCGGTGTGCCGGGCCGCATCCTGTCCGCCGGTCTGATTTTGCCGCTGAACGTGGCGGTGGGCTTCGTGGTGTGCTGCACCATGTATAGCTTTTACATGTATTTCCAAAGGGGGGAGCTGTAATGAACAACATGTTTACCCACCTGTCGGAAAATTACGAGGCATGCGTGGCGGTGATTTTGTTCGCCATCGGCATGTGCATGCTGCTGTTTGACAAGAACCTGCTGAAAAAGGTCATCGGCCTGGACATCATGGACAGCGGCACCTTCCTGCTGCTGGCCGACCGGGGCTATATCACCGGGCGCACCGTCCCCATCGTCAGTGACGGCGTCACCGATATGGCCAACTACATCAACCCCATCCCCGCCGGACTGGTGCTGACGGGCATCGTGGTGTCGGTCAGCGTGTCGGCGCTGATGCTGAGCCTGACCATCCGCATCTATAAGAAGTACCACACGCTGGATATGGACGCCCTGTATGTGATGATGTCCGACCGGCGGAAGGGAGGCCGCGTATGAGCATCATACAAAACTTCCCCTTCTTTACCATCATCCTGTGCCTGCTGTGCGCCGTCACCACCTTTGTGGCGGGCGACAGGTGGGGCCGCAGGCTGACCATCGGATTGCTGTGCGTGTCCATCGTGCTGCAGAGCTGCGTGCTGTGGTTCTGCGCCAGCAACAACACCAGCTATTCCTACATGATGGGTCACTTCCCCGCACCCTGGGGCAACGAGATCGCCGCGGGCGTGATCGAGCCGCTGATGGCGCTGCTGTTCTCGGTGGTGATGCTGCTGAGCGTGCTGGGCGGTATGGATCACATTCTCAAGGACATCGCCGACAAGCGCCGCCATCTCTATTGGAGCATGGTGGATCTGACGCTGGTGTCCCTGCTGGCCCTGTCCTACACCAACGATATCTTCACCGGCTATGTGTTCATCGAGATCTGCACCATCGCCTCCTGCGCGCTGCTGTCGGCCCGGGATAACGGCCGCTCCCTCATCGCATCGGCCCGGTATATGGTGTTCGCGCTGGTGGGCTCCGGTCTGTTCCTGATCGGCGTGATCTACACCTACTCCATCACCGGTCATCTGCTGTTCCCCCAGCTCCACGAGACCATCGCCGCGCTGTGGGCTGACGGCACCTACCGCTTCTCCATGACGGTGGCCATCGGGTTGATGACGGCGGGTCTTGCCATCAAGTCCGGTCTGTTCCCCTTCCACTTTTGGATGCCGGATACCTATGGACGGGCCACCCCCGCCTCCTCCGGTATCCTGTCCGGCGTGGTGTCCAAGGCGTATATCCTGCTGCTGATCAAGATCATCTACCGGGCCGTGGGCATTGAGGTCTTTGCCGCCAGCGGCATTCAGTCGGTGCTGCTGCTCTTCGGCATCGCCGGTATGATCGTGGGCTCCGTGTCCGCCATCCGCGCCAAGCGGCTGACCACCATGGTGGCCTATTCCTCCGCCGCCCAGATCGGCTACATCTACATGGGGCTGGGCATGGGGACGCAGGCGGCGCTGCTGGCGGCGTTCCTGCACATCTTCTCCCACGCGCTGACCAAGCCTATGCTGTTTCTGTCGGTGTCCGGCCTGCGGGATGTTTCCGGCGGCCATAAGGACTTCCAGAGTCTGCAGGGCGCGGGCCACCGCAACGTGACGGCGGGCGTGCTGTTTACCGCGGGCGCTCTCAGCATGGTGGGCGTGCCGCTGTTCATCGGCTTTATCCCCAAGCTGCAGTTCGCCCAGGCGGCCTTCTCCCTGACGTGGCAGAAGTGGCCCGTGCTGCTGGCGCTGGCCATCTCCACGCTGCTGAACGTGCTGTACTTCCTGTACACGGCCATGGTGCTGTGGCTGCCCCAGAGGGACGGCTGCGCCTATACCGTGCAGAAGCAGGCGTGGTACAAGGCCATCCCCGCCGTGGTGCTGCTGGCCATCGGCCTTGTCATCGGTATCCATTCCGCGCCGCTGACGGCGCTGCTGCAGCAGGGCTTCGCCCTGTTCTGCCAGTATTAAGGAAAGGAGTGGAATGTATCATATGCTGTATCTGATCCTTCTGCTGCCCTTCCTGCTGGGGATCGTCTGCGCCTTCTGCAAGGAGGAGAACGCACGGCGGCTGACCCCGGTGCTGGCGGCGGCCCAGGCCGTGCTGCCGGCGCTGGTGATCTACGCCGCCGTGTCCGGCCGCGACTGGGCCACCCAGGTGGTGTATCTCAGCGAGTCGCTGACCTTCTCGCTGAAGATGGACGGCGTGGCGGCGGTGTTCGCCGTGGTGACGGCGGTGTGCTGGCTGCTGACCATCCCCTACGCCGCCGTGTACATGCCCCACAGCGGCGGCGAGCCCCGGTTCTATGTGTTCCTGTTCACCACCGAGGCGGTGCTGCTGGGTACCGCGCTGGCGGCGGACATGGTGACGCTGTACCTGTTCTATGAGCTGACGACCCTGTGCAGCGCGCCGCTGGTGCTGCACGAGCTGAAGAAAAAGGCCATCATCGGTGCGTACAAGTACCTGTTCTACTCGGTGGGCGGCGCGTTCGTGGCGCTGTTCGGCGTGGTGGTGCTGTACTTCCACTGTGAGAGCCTGTCCTTTACGGCGGGCGGCACCATGACCGAGGCCACGCCGTTGACGCTCTCGGCGGTGTTCTGCATGATCCTGGGCTTCGGCGCCAAGGCGGGATTGTTCCCCCTGCACAACTGGCTGCCCAGCGCCCACCCGGCGGCTCCTGCTCCGGCTTCGGCGCTCCTCAGCGGCCTGATCGCCAAGGCGGGCGTCATCGCCGTGCTGCGCACCATCTTCTTCACCGCCGGGGCCGGTCTCCTGCGGGGGACCTGGGTGCAGACGGTGTGCCTGATTCTGGTGCTGATCTCCATTTTCATGGGCTCCTTCATGGGATGCCTGGAAAAGGAGCTGAAAAAGCGGCTGGCCTATTCCAGTATCTCCCAGATCTCCTATGTGCTGCTGGGCCTGTTCATCCTGTCCCCCGACGGGTTTACCGGCTCCATGCTGCAGCTCTTCTTCCACGCGGCGGCCAAGATCGCCATCTTCCAGTGCGCCGGTTCCATCATCCTGCTGGCCCACAAGACCCGCGTGGACGAACTGCGGGGCCTTGGCCGCCGGATGCCGGTGACCTTCATCTGCTTCGCGCTGGTATCCCTGTCGCTGGTGGGTATCCCCCCCTTCGGCGGCTTCCACAGCAAGTGGTATCTGGCCACGGCGGCGCTGGACGCGCTGCCCGGCGCGCTGGGCTATCTGGTGCCGGTGACGCTGATTTTGTCGGCGCTGTTCACCGCCGGATACCTGTTCCCGCCGGTGATCTCCGCCTTCTTCCCCGGCCATGATACCGAGGGACTGGACCTGTCCCCCATCCGCGAGCCTGCGGGCATCGTGGTGCCGCTGGTGATCTTCGCGGCCATCTGCGGACTGATGGGTCTGTTCCCCAACGGCGTACTCTCGGTGATGCAGTCCATCGCCGGGGCCATCGCGTAAGGGAGGTGCTGACATGAACGGAATTTTGCTTTGTCTGCCGGTGTTCCTGCCCATCGCGGCGGGTCTGGCGGCCTACTTCATCCCCTTCCGCACCGACCGCGGGCGCTGCGCCCTGTACGGTGTCATCATCGGCGCCACCACCATTCTGGCGTGGCTGGCTATTCTGCAATGTGACGGCTCCAGCTTCACCTTCCTGCGGTTCACCGATTCCCTGCACTTCACCCTGCGCATGGACGGCGCGGCCAAGCTGTTCGCGGGACTGTCCGCCTCGCTGTGGCCCTTTACCATGGTATACGCCTGGGACTACATGAAGCATGAGGGCCACAAGCCCATGTTCTGGGCCTTTTTCACGGCATCCTTCGGCGTGACGCTGGGCATCGCCTTCGCCGCCAACATGATGACCATGTACCTGTTCTATGAGCTGCTGACCCTGGCCACCATCCCGCTGGTGATGCACGCTATGACCAAGCAGGCCATCCACGCGGGCGTGAAATACGCCGCCTACTCCATTGCGGGCGCGGCGCTGGCCTTTATCGGCATGGTGTTCCTGATCGTCAACGACGCCCAGGAGTTCGTCCCCGGCGGCCATCTGGCGGGCTATACCGGCAATATGGATCTGCTGCTGAGCGTGTTCGTGCTGGCCTTCGTGGGCTGCGGCGTCAAGGCCGCCATCTGGCCCATGCACAGCTGGCTCATCAGCGCCGCCGTGGCCCCCACGCCGGTAACGGCGCTGCTGCACGCGGTGGCGGTGGTCAAGGCGGGTGCCTTCGCCTGCATCCGTCTGGTGTACTTCGCCTTCGGCACCGAGATCCTCTCCGGCACCTGGGGACAGTACACCGTCATGACGCTGGCCATGATCACGCTGGTGTTCGGCTCCGCCATGGCGCTGAAGCAGCGGCATTTCAAGCGGCGGCTGGCCTACTCCACCGTGTCCAACCTCAGCTACATCCTGTTTGCCGCCGCCGTCATGACCCCGGCGGGCGAACTGGCCGCGTTCCTGCACCTAATCGTCCACTCGGTGGTGAAGATCATGGCCTTCTTCTGCGCGGGCAGCGTGCTGCATTACGCCCACCGGGAGTATGTCAGCGAGCTGGAGGGTCTGGGCAAGCGGATGCCCCTGACCTTTGCCTGCTTCACCGCAGCGGCCTGCGCCCTGACGGGCATCCCGCCCTTCAACGGCTTCGTCAGCAAGTGGTACATCGGCCTTGCCGCCGTGGGCGAGGGCAGCGTGGCCTCGTATCTGGGCTTTGTCGCCATCCTCATCTCCGCGCTGCTGACGGCTATCTACATGTTCCAGGTGGTGGTCAAGGCCTGGTTCCCCGCTGAAGGAACGGAGCTTCCCACACCCGAAAGCGCCCATGAGGCGGGCCCCTTCATGATCGTGCCTATGCTGATCCTGGCGGCGCTGTGCCTGCTGATGGGCCTGTTCCCCGAGGTCCTGCTTGATGTGATCGGAAAGGCGGTGATGCTGTGATGACAACGATCATGCTGCTGGCCGTTGTGCTGCTGCCGGTGCTGTCGGCGCTGGTCATCGCTCTGCTGCCGGATCGCCATGACGACGGAAAGCGGTTGGGCGCGCTGTCCATCGTGTTCACGCTGCTGACGCTGCTGGCCATGGTGTATGTGGCCGCCGCTGCCGACGGCTCCACCGTCACCGTGCCGGTGATGCGCCTGAGCTTTTGGGCCGGCGGGTTCCAGAAGCTGTACGGCATCGTGGTGTGCTTCATGTGGTTCGTCTCGGCCCTGCTGAGCCCCCAGTATTTCCACGGCCACCACCATTTGAAGCGGTACTATTTCTTCTTCCTGATCTGCCTGGGCTTCACGGCGGGCGTGTTCCTGTCCGCCGACCTGTACACCACCTTCCTGTTCTTCGAGCTGATGTCCCTCAGCTCCTATGTGTGGGTGGTGCAGGAGGAGACTCCCGACGCCATGGACGCCGGTAAGACCTACCTGACCATCGCGGTGCTGGGCGGTCTGGTGACGCTGATGGGCCTGTTCCTGCTGTATAACGCCACCGGCACGCTGGTGATCGCGGAACTGCACGACGCCGTGGCCGCCATGGAGCGCGGCCGGTTGTGGGCCGCCGCGCTGTGCATCCTGTTCGGCTTTGCCGCCAAGGCGGGCCTGTTCTCGGTGCATATCTGGCTGCCCAAGGCACACCCGGTGGCCCCTGCCCCTGCCTCCGCCCTGCTGAGCGGCGTGCTGACCAAGGCCGGTATCTTCGGCGTACTGCTGCTGACCGGCCAGGTGCTGACGGGCGACCACGACTGGGGTATGCTGCTGCTTGTGCTGGGCGCTATCACCATGGTGCTGGGCGCGGTGCTGGCGGTGTTCTCCACCAACCTGAAGTACATCCTGGCCTGCTCCTCCCTGTCCCAGATCGGCTTTATCACCGTGGGCGCGTCCATGCTGTGCCTGCTGGGTGAGCATAACGCGCTGGCCGCCAACGGCACGGTGCTGTACATGATGAACCACTCGCTGGTGAAGCTGGCGCTGTTCCTCTTCGCCGGTGTGGTGTACTACAACACCCACGCCCTGGATCTCAACGACATCAAGGGCTTTGGCCGTAAAAAGCCGCTGCTGCATGTGCTGTTCCTGTGCGGTGCCTGCTCACTGGCGGGTATTCCGGGCTTCCTGGGCTATCTCAGCAAGACGCTGGTGCATGAGGCGCTGGTGGAATACGCCCACATGAGCGGCATGACACTCATCACCGTGGTGGAGTGGCTGTTCCTGTTCTCCGGCGGTCTGACGGCGGCGTATCTCACCAAGATCTATGTGGCCATCTTCTGGCAGAAGGGCAAGGAATCCGGCAGGCAGTGGGGTAAGCCGTTGTCGGTCATCGCCCTGTGTCTTGCCGCCGTGGCACTGCCGGTGCTGGGCCTGACGCCCCACGCCATTGCCGAGAAAATCAGCGGCGCCACGCTGGACTTCACCGGCGGACACGCCTTCGACCACGCCATCCACTACTTCGCGTGGACGAATCTCAAGGGCGTGGTGATCTCGCTGGCCATCGGCATGATCGTGTACTTCCTGTTCATCCGCAAGGTACTGATGACCAGGGAGGGCTTCTATCTCAGCCGCTGGCCCAAGTGGTTGAGCCTGGAGGACAGCGTCTACAAGCCCTTCTTCCGGGCACTGTTCGCGGTGGTGGGCGTGGTGTGCCGCATCGCCTGTGACGCCTTCGACGTGGTGGTGCTGGCGGTGCAGCGGGTGCTGCTGCGGTACAGTAAGGAGAAGGAGACCCAGTCCTACTCCCCGCTGGTGCAGGCCATCGCCCGCCAGAGCGGCGATCAGGCCGCCCAGGAGGCCGCCGACCGGCTGGAGACCAAGCAGGATCTGATGGACCGCATGACCCACAGCCTGTCCTTCGGTCTGCTGATGACGTGCCTGGGATTGTGCGTGGTGCTGACGGTGGTCATCTGCCATGTATTTTAAGCTGGCGCAAAATCTTCGATTTTGCTGCCAAATGGGATTGCGGTCGGCTGCGCGCACCCATTGGGTGCACTGGCGACCGAGAAGTATTTTTCTGACGCGCATGTCGTCAGAAAAATGATCCCATTCTTTCGCGGCGGCCGCGCCGCGAACTCTGCGAGGCTTAATAAGCATAAAAAATGTCCTCCCCAAAAGGGAGGACATTTTTTATGCTGTTTGCCTTACGCGAACAGGTAGCCGTACTTGTCGCGGAGGGTAACGATCAGGGTCTCCAGATCGGCAGGCAGGCCGTTGTTGGCGTCGCCCAGATCATAGTCCTTGGGCTCACCGAAGGTGCGGACGCGCACCTTGTCGCCGCCCAGGAACAGGACGCCTGCGTTGTGGGAATCCACCATATCCTCAGCGGTCTGGAACAGGGTGAACTTGTCGTGGCAGGGCTCGGAGGCGTAGGGGCAGAACTGGGTGCAGTTGCCGCACTCGTTGCACATCTTGTCCACATGGACGATCTGGTGCTTGCCGTCGGCCATGGCGATGGCCACGTTGGCGCGGTTGGGGCAGGAATCCACGCAGTTCTCGCACAGCGTCTTGCACTGCAGGCAGCGCTGGCCCTCCTGGCAGGGATACTCGGCCATCTTCAGCACGCCCTTCTTGGCGGCGGCGTCAGCGATGGTGACGTAGGCCTGGGCGGGGATCTCGTAGGTATGGGGCGCGCCGATGACCTCGGCGGCGAAGGCGGCGGCATCGGCGATGCCCTCCACCACGGTGGCGGGGCCGCGGGTGGCGTCACCGGCGGCGTACACGCCCTCGATATTGGTCTTGAAGGCGGGACGGCCCTTCTTATCCAGCTCGATGCCGTTGGCGGCCATGAGAGCGTCATCCACCTGCTCGCCCACGGCGGAGATCACCAGGTCGCAGGGGATGTCGAAGAATTCACCGCTGCCCACGGGGCTGCGGCGGCCGGAGGCATCCGCCTCGCCCAGCACCATCTTCTCGCACGTCAGCACGCCGTCGGCCTGCTTCACGGGGGCGGCCAGCTCGGCGAAGGTCACGCCGTCGGCCAGGGCCAGGGCCAGCTCATGCTCGTCGGCGGGCATGTACTTGCGGGTACGGCGATAGACCAGGGTCACGTTCTTGGCGCCGCTGCGCTTGGCAAGGCGGGCCGCGTCCATGGCGGTGTTGCCGCCGCCGATGACGGCGATGTTGCCGGCCACGGAGATGTTGCCGGCCTTCACGCCCTTCATCCACTGGATGGCACCGGCCACGTCACCGGCGATATCCAGCTTGCCGGGCTTCCAGGCACCCACGGCGAACAGGATGTGGGTATAGCCCTGCTGCTTCAGCTCGGCCACGGAGGGCGCGGGCGCGCCGCACTTGACCTCGACGCCGTACTTCTCCATCATGGCGATGTCCTTGGCGATGGACTCGTTGGCGATGCGGAAGCTGGGGATGACGTGACGGGGCACGCCGCCCAGCTCCTTCTCACGCTCGAAGATGGTGACGGCGATACCGGCGCGGGCCAGGAAGTTGGCGGCGGCGATACCGGTGGGGCCGCCGCCGATGATGGCGGCCTTCTTGCCGGAGATCTTCTCGGTGGGACGGATAGTGGCCATGACGGCGCTGTAACCGTTCCTGGCGGCCACCAGCTTGGCGTCACGGATGTGGACGGACTCCTCATAGAAGTTGCGGGAGCACTTGGTCTGGCAGCGGTGGGCGCAGATGGTGCCGGTCAGGAAGGGCAGGGGGTTCTTCTCGGTGATCAGCTTCAGGGCCGGGCCGTACAGACCCTTGTTCACCAGCTCCAGATACTCGGGAATGTCCTGGGCGATGGGGCAGCCGCCCTTGCAGGGCGCGCTGAAGCAGTCGATCCAGGGCACGCTCTTCTCGCTCTTGCGGCTGGGCAGGGGCTTGATGGGCTTGACGTGGTGAACGTCGGTGTGGCTGGCGGTGGACATCTCGCAGATGGCCTGGGTATCGGTGCCGCAGAAGGGCTTGTAGGTCATGTGCTCCACCTTCTCCACCATCTGGAGCAGGCGGTTGTAGCCGCCGGGCTTCAGGATCGTGGTGGCCACGGTGATGGGCCAGATACCTGCGGCAAACAGCTTGTCGCAGTTAAAGTACTCGGCGCCGCCGGCGAAGGA
This sequence comes from uncultured Eubacteriales bacterium, assembly GCA_900552725.1. GTDB lineage: Bacteria > Bacillota > Clostridia > Oscillospirales > Oscillospiraceae > Vescimonas. The sequence goes on from USAT01000006.1 coordinate 26,369, forward strand.
GATGCGCATCTTGCCCTGGAACTGGCGGGAAATGCGATGACACATCTCGATGGTCAGGGGAAACAGGGAACGGCCGGACATGTACATCTCCTCGTTGGGCAGCTCACCGCGGGTGGTGTCCACCGGGAAGGTGTTGGAGAGCTTCAGGCCGAACTCCAGGCCGCAGCTGTCGGCCAGCGCCTGCAGGCGCTCGAACATGGGCACGGCGTCGGCCCACTGGAGATCCTCGTTGAAGTGGTGCTCGTCAAACACGATGTAGTCGTAGCCCATGCTGTCCAGGGTGCGGCGGGCGGTCTCATAGCCCAGAATGGTGGGGTTGCACTTGACGAAGGTATGCAGGTGCTTCTCGGTGATCAGATAGCTGGCGATGCGCTCGATCTCGTCGGGGGGGCAGCCGTGGAGGGTGGAGACGGTGACGCTGCGGCTGACGCGGGGGGCGATGGCGTCAATGTAGGCGCTCTCCTGGGGGAACAGCTCCTTCAGGACGGCCTTGCACTCGCCGAAGATGGCGGTCTTGGTGGCGTCCTTCATACCCTCGATATAGGTGTTGACCTTGTCGCCCTTGATGCCCTCCAGGTCATAGCCCACGGACATGTTGAATACGAAGCCGTTGGGATCGCCCAGGCCGTATACCTTGCTGAGCACCTTCAGGGCGCACCAGGCCTTGATATACTCGTCCATGGCCTGGGGGATGGTCAGCTCAGTGGACCACTCCTGGTTGTAGCCCTCGTCATTGGCCAGGATGCAGGGACGGGGCACACAGGCGGCCAGGTCGGCACCGTCCATCTTCTGGACGGTCTTGACCTCGAAGAAGCGGGCGCCGGCCATATAGGCGGCGATGATGTTCTGGGCCAGCTGGCTGTTGGGACCGGCGGCGGGGCCGAAGGGAGTCTCGATCCGCTCGCCGAAGATGGGCAGGGATTTGCCGGTGGCGTGATAGGCCTTGCGCACGCCGAAGATCTCGCCGCAGTTGGCGTATTCGGTGACCACCCAGTTCATCAGGGATTTGAAGGGGATGGGATACATTTTTTCAGACATGGGATGTCCTCCTTGTCGTTATTCGGAATAGTATTCGTCCTCCGCCCAACAGGCGGGGTTTTCGTCGATGTATTGCCAGATACGGAGATAGTTTGCCTCGGTGCGGATGACGTGGTCGTAATAGTTGCGCTGCCAGAGAGGAAAACCAGCCTTTTTATTTGTAAAGCGTTTCCATGTAGAAATAAAGGCCGGCAAGCGTGCGTTTGCAGGGGCCGGCGTCCTCGACGGCCCGCCGCACGCATTTATGGAAATAATAAAATGGACATGATTCGGCATGATGACATATTTTTCGATGGCAACATCCTTGTAAAATGTGCTCATCTCCAAAAGCGTTTTCTCGGCAGCTATTCCATATTCTGATAGCCGGGTATACGGGGCGTCGAGGACGCCGCCCCCTACAACATGACCGAGAATGCAGCGCTTTCCTTCGGTACATACCGTCACAAAATACGCGCCGTTTGCGCCGTAATCATATTCCGGCAGTCGCATGGGTCTCCGTGTTGGCAGGTGATCCATTACCGGATCAATACTCTCTGTGATTCAGATCGCCCCAGAGCTTCTTGGCGGCCTCGAGGATGTGGGCATTCTCGGCCTCCTCGTCGATGCCCACCAGCACGCGGTCCTTCATCAGCAGCTTACCGGCGGCGATGGTGGTCTGGCACTGGCGGCCGGTCATACCGAAGAGCATGTGGCCGTCGATATTCTCGTCGGAGAAGGGGGTGAAGGGCTTGTAGTCCATGACGATGATGTCCGCCGCAGCGCCGGCCTTCAGCACGCCCAGCTGCTGGGGGAAATACTTGGCGCCGATCTTGGCGTTGTTCTTGAACAGCATGTCCGTGACCTCACACCAGCCCACGTTGGGCAGGCAGTTCTGGCTGCGCTGGGAGCACAGGGCCACCTTGATGGACTCCAGCATGTCGTTGGTATAGGCGTCGGTGCCCATGCCCAGCAGGATGCCCCGCTTATAGAGCTGGATCACCGGGCAGATGCCGATGGCGTTGCCCATGTTGGACTCGGGGTTATTGACCACCATGGTGCCGGTCTCCTTGATGATCTCCATTTCGGCGGTGTTCACATGGATGCAGTGACCCAGGATGGTCTTCTCGCCCAGGATGCCGTGATCCTGCAGGCGCTGCACGGGACGGCGGCCGTAGTTCTGGAGGGAGTCGTACACATCGTTCATGCCCTCGGACACATGGATGTGATAGCCGGTGCGGCCGTTGTTGGCCTCTACCATACGGTCAAAGGTCTTGTCGGAGATGGTGAACAGGGCGTGGCCGCCGAACATGGCCGCCAGCATGGGATCCTTGCGCTGCTCACACTCGGTGATGAAGTCGGCGTTCTCCTTGATGGCCTGCAGGCACTTCTCCTCGCCGTCACGGTCGGACACCTCATAGCACAGGCAGGAGCGCAGGCCCAGGCGCTTGCTCTCCTCGGCGATGGTGTGCAGCGTGCCGGGGATCTCGCCATAGCTGGCGTGATGGTCGAACACGGTGGTGACGCCCTGCTTGATGGAGTCGATGTACAGTGCGGTGGCGCTGGCACGGGTGCCGTCCATCATCAGGTGACGGTCGATGGCCCACCAGGTGCCGTCCAGCACCTCATAGAAGTTGGTGGGGTTGTTGCCCACGATGCTCAGGCCGCGTGCCAGGGCGGAGTAGATGTGGGTGTGGGCGTTGATCAGGGCCGGCATGATGACGCCGCCCTTGGCGTCGATGATCTCGGCCTCGGGGTACTTGGCCCGCAGGGCGGCCTCCTCGCCCACCTCCACGATGCTGGTGCCCTCGTAGGCCACCGCGCCGTGCTCGTAATAGCCCTTGCCCTCGCTGTCGCGGGTGATCAGACGTCCGTTTGTCAATAAGGTCATAGGTGTTCCCTCCTGTAAAAAAGTTCCAATGAACCATCACCGCCGCATAATGCAAAAAATGTTCCAGACCTCTAATGAAGTCTGAAACACTCAAGCCCTTGCGCCGAGTGATAGTTGCAGCCCGTGCGCGAAGCACTTCCTTACAGCTACCAATCTTGGATTGTTATCTCTATTTTACCCGAAAACGCCGCGGGATGCAAGTCCTAATTGTGGCCTTTCCCCAAAAAAATCGCTGTTTTTCAACGGTTTCGCCGCAAATTGTATCTTGACGTATGTCACCTTGTGTGCTATATTAGATGTAACGAATGAGGAGGTGCCATGTGATGCGCAATGTGTATATTTACGGCGATTCTCTGCTGAAGGCCACCGTGCCGGACGAGGAGTTGAAATACCATTTTCACCTGCCGGAGATCATGGCCCGCTATCCCTCCGACCGGGTGCAGGTGACCAACCGGGCCAAGATGGGGGCCACGGTGTCCAAGGGATTGTCGCTGGTGGAGCACGATGCCCAGCGAGGCCTGGACGCGGACTATGCCCTGATCTGCTACGGCGGCAACGACAGCGACTATGACTGGGCCGCCATCGCCGCCGACCCGGAGGGCGACCACCAGCCCCACACCAAGCGGGAGACCTTCCGCCAGACGCTGGACAGCATACTGAAGATACTGTACCGGCAGGGGGTGCAGCCGGTGCTGATGAGCCTGCCGCCCATCGACCCCCGGCGGTATCTGCGCTTTATCTGCCGCAACGGGCTGGACAGGAACGCCATCATGCGCTGGCTGGGGGACGAGGATATGATCTACCGCCATCAGGAGCTGTACAGCGACACGGTGACGGAGCTGGCCTATGCCAACGGCGTGCCCCTGATCCATGTGCGCCAGGCGTTTCTGGCGGATCACCACATGAACGACCTGCTGTCCGCCGACGGCATCCATCTCACCATGGACGGCTACGGCAAGCTGTTCGATACCCTGGCCGACTGGCTGCGGCCCAAGCTGTAAGAAAAAGCCGTCTGCCGACGGCTTTCGGTTATAAGTACACAAGGGGCGGAGGATGTCCGCCCCTTGTGTATTTTTTGCCGTCATCTGCCAGCTAAACCGCTGGCCGTTTGCTTTTTCCTCCGCTTTTGGTACAATGAATGGCGAGGTGATCACTTTGGATAAGGAACTGTTCGGCGCGTTTATCGCCGAAAACCGAAAGCGGCAGGGACTGACCCAGCAGCAGCTGGCGGGAAGGCTGCACATCACGGACAAGGCCGTCAGCAAATGGGAGCGCGGGCTCAGCTACCCCGACGTGACCCTTCTGCAGCCGCTGGCGGCGGCCCTGGGCCTGCGTGTGGACGACCTGCTGACCTGCCGCGCCGCAGAAAAGGAGGAGCCCTTGGAACCTGACATCACCCCTACCCCGGAGCCCGCCGCTCCGGAATCGACCGCCCCGGAAGCCGCCTCCCCTGCCGTGCAGGCGGTGCTGGACATTTCACAGGAAAGCCTCTGGCAACGGAAAAGGCAGCTGATCCAGCGGATCGCGGCCGGTGTGATCCTGCTGGCCGTGCTGGTCTTTGCCGCCCTTGGCGTCTTTCTGATCTACACCCAGCGCATCGGCGAGACCTACAACATCATCGAGAGGTCCCACTCCCCTGCCGACCAGACCATCAGCATTGAGGCGTACCCGGCCAGCCTATTCAATGACGACAAGACGCTGATCCGTATGTGGAGGGGCCGGTACTATCTGGCGGATTCCGGCAGCGACAGAACCTATGTAAGCTTTCCGCTGGATGAGAACGAGGAATTTGGCTTTTTTAACTGGGCCCGTAACGGCTCCTATGTTCTTGTTTCGATCTACAGCCGTGACACGTCGCAGTACAGATACGATCTGTGGGATGTGCGGGAGTTCAAAAAGGCCCGTCTGGCCGCCGTTCATACGGATATGGGGGCCCGCGTCCGTGAGCTGCTGCCCCAGAGCGGGCTGCTGCCCGAGGGCTGCGACGCCGATGAAGTCCGCGTGGATATTGTCGGCTTTACACACGACGACTGCCATTTGCATGTGGATCTGCGTGATGTACCGATGGACGGCGAGGAGCCGTCACACCTGCGCATTGCATACGACATCGCCGCCGACGCGCTGGTGGAACTCGAGACATGACGAAAAGCCCTCCGGCTGTGCCGGAGGGCTTTCTCCGCATAAAAAATCACCACCCGGATGGGTGGTGATCTCTTTGCATCAATAGTAACGCTTGTTGCGGTTCTTCCGGGCAGCCTCGGACTTCTTGCGGCGCTTGACACTGGGGCTCTCATAGCACTCGCGGCGACGCACCTCAGCAACGATACCGGCCTTAGCGCAGCTTCTCTTGAAACGCTTCAGGGCGCTATCCAGAGATTCGCCTTCCTTGACATGAATTTCGGACATCTATTTTTCCCTCCCTCCGATGCACCCGGCTCGATCCAGGGTGCTCTTTAAGAGTCATTAGGCATGACTTAACGAATGATATTATACTGATTCGGGCATATCTTGTCAAGATATTTTTCACAAATTCTGCGCAAAAGGGCGAAAAAAGCAGGGCGGTTCATGGAACCGCCCTGCTTTTCGGCAATTTTACTTGGCGGGCTTCACGATCAGGTTGATGAGCTTGTTCTTCACCAGGATGGTCTTGACGACGGCCATGCCCTCGGTGGCCTTCTGCACCTTCTCCACGGCCTTGACAGCCTCCATGACGGCGGCCTCGTCGCTGTCCACGGGGACATTGACGGTGCCCTTCAGCTTGCCGTTGACCTGCACGGCCATCTCCACGTTGGCGTCGATGGTCTTGGCCTCGTCATAGGTGGGCCAATCCATCTGCATGGCCATCTTGCCGCTCTTGGCGGCAAAGCCGGTCAACTCCCACATCTCCTCCACCATGTGGGGGGCGAAGGGGGACAGCATCAGCATCAGCATGGACAGGTCGCCCTTGGTGAGACCGTTGGCATAGAAGGCGTTGACCAGCGCCATCAGAGCGGCGATGGCGGTGTTCATCTTCAGCTCGTCGATATCACTGGTGACCTTCTTGATGGTCTTGTGGATGATGGACTCGTTCTTGGCGGAGATCTGGTCGTTATCCTCGGCCATGTCCATCAGGTTCCAGCAGCGATCCAGGAACTTCTTGCAGCCGCGGACGGCGTTGGTGGACCAGGTGGCGGTCTTTTCAAAGTCGCCGATGAACATGATATACAGACGCAGGGTGTCGGCGCCGAACTCCTTCACCACGTCGTCGGGGTTCACCACGTTGCCCAGGGACTTGGACATCTTCACAGAGGGACGCAGGGCCAGATTGCCGTGCAGGCGGATCAGCTCCTCCTTCTCGGCCTCGGTCTTGGCGTTGCCCACATAGTAGGGGTTCTCGCCCAGGATCATGCCGTGGCTGGTGCGCTTGGCGTAGGGCTCTTTGGTGTGGACCACGCCGATGTCGTACAGGAACTTATGCCAGAAACGGGAATACAGCAGGTGCAGGGTGGTATGCTCCATGCCGCCGTTGTACCAATCCACGGGGCCCCAGTACTCCTCGGCCTCCTTGGACACCAGCTCGTTCTTGTTGTCGGGATCCATATACCGCAGGAAGTACCAGCTGGAGCCGGCCCAGTTGGGCATGGTATCGGTCTCGCGCTTGGCAGGGCCGCCGCAGCAGGGGCAGGTGGTGTTGACCCAGTCGGTCATGCGGGCCAGGGGACTCTCGCCGTCGTCGGTGGGCTCATAGGCCTCCACCTCCGGCAGCACCAGCGGCAGCTGATCCTCCGGCAGCGGCACCCAGCCGCACTTCTCGCAGTTGACCAGGGGGATAGGCTCGCCCCAATAGCGCTGGCGGGAGAACACCCAGTCGCGGAGCTTGTAGTTGACCTTCTCCTTGCCGAAGCCCTGCTCCACCACATACTTCTTCATAGCGGGGATGGCCTCGCGGACGGTCATGCCGTTCAGGAAGCCGGAGTTCACCATGACGGCGCTGTCGTCCTTGGCCACGAAGGCCTCCTTGGTGACGTCGCCGCCGGAGACCACCTCGATGATGGGCAGGCCAAACTTGGTGGCGAACTCCCAGTCGCGCTGGTCGTGGCCGGGCACGCCCATGACGATACCGGTGCCGTAGCCCATCAGGACGTAGTCGGAGACGAACATGGGCAGGGGCTTATGGGTGACGGGGTTGATGACCTCCACGCCCTCCAGGCGGACGCCGGTCTTGTCCTTGTTCAGCTCACCGCGCTCAAAGTCGGACTTGCGGGCGGCCTCGGCCTGATAGGCCTCCACCTCGGCCCGGTTGGCAATCTGGGGCAGCCACTTCTTCAGGGTGGGATGCTCGGGAGAGATGACCATATAGGTGGTGCCGAACAGGGTGTCGGCACGGGTGGTGTACACGGTGACATCCTCGCCCATGTTGGTCTTGAAGGTGATGTCCGCGCCGGTGGAGCGACCGATCCAGTTCTTCTGCTGGGTCTTGACACGCTCGATATAGTCCAGATCGTCCAGATCGTCGATCAGGCGCTGGGCATACTTGGTGATGCGCAGCATCCACTGGCTCTTTTCCTTCTGCACCACCTCGCCGCCGCAGCGCTCGCACACGCCGTTGACGACCTCCTCGTTGGCCAGCACCACCTTGCAGCTGGTGCACCAGTTGACGGCCATGGTGGCCTTATAGGCCATGTCGTGCTTGAACAGCTGCAGGAAGATCCACTGGGTCCACTTGTAGTACTCGGGGTCAGAGGTGTTGACGCAGCGATCCCAGTCAAAGCCGTAGCCCAGCATCTTCAGCTGGCGGGTGAAGTTGGCGATGTTGTCGTGGGTGACGATGGCGGGATGGATGTGGTTCTTGATGGCGAAGTTCTCGGTGGGCAGGCCGAAGGCGTCGTAGCCGATGGGGAACAGAACATTATAGCCCTCCATGCGCTTTTTACGGGTCACGATGTCGATGGCCGTAAAGGGACGGGGATGGCCCACATGCAGGCCCTGTGCGGAGGGATAGGGAAACTCGATCAGGCCGTAAAACTTCTTCCGGGTCTTGTCGCCGGTGACGGCGCGGTAGGGCTTGGTCTTTTCCCAGTTTTCCTGCCATTTCTTTTCAATGGCCGCAAAATCGTAATTCATGCTTCTTCTCCTTTGTATGATCAAATAGTATTGTTGCACATAAAAAGTCCCTGACTTCCGAAGAAGTCAGGGACGTGAAAACGTGTTACCACCCTGATTCCGCCGCCGGTCGCCCGGTCGGCGCTCAGTCCCCCTCTCATCACAAGGGGCAGCGCCTGTAACGGGGCGCGTGGCCGTTCCGCCCTGTTCAGGCGGAAAGCTCCGGGGCCAGTATCACGCAGCGCCTCCACCGGCTCGCACCAGACCGCCGGCTCTCTTGCGTCAGGCATTCCTGCGCTTTTTTCCCATCATCGCTTCTGTTTCTTTTTGCAGAACATTGGTCACATTGTACCCACTTTGCCGCCGTTTGTCAAGGGATTTTCACCTTATGCCAGCCATTTTCATACAATATAACACATTCATTCCGCGGCGGAGGGCTCTCCGCCGTTCACAGGAGGTCTTTCCATGGCGACACAGGAATTTTCCCTGCAGCAGCTGCAGCCCTTTCTGGAGGGCAATCCGGGGCGCGGCACCCTGCGGGTGCAGGTATCCACGGCCCGGGGCGCCTTCCCGGTAAACCGGGCGGTGGTGGAGGTGGCCGTGATGCTGGGCGGCGCGCGGGTGCTGCTGTACCGCAAGCGCACCGACAGCAGCGGCATCGCCGACGGCTTCACGCTGCCCGCCAAGCCCTTTTACGAGTCCCAGAACCCAGGCACCGCCGGAGACAGCGTGGCCAGCTATGTGGTGTCGGTGAGCCATCCCAGCTACGAGGCCGTCACCGATCTGCCCGCCGGGGTGTTCATCGGCACGAAAACCATCCTGCCGGTGGCGCTGACCCCGGTCACACAGTGAGGAGGTCCGGCCCATGCCTGTCTATCCGGTGGTCCCCACCTCCATCACCGTCCATCTGGGCCTGCCCGACAGCAGCGCCCCCAATGTAACGGTGCCCTTCACCAGCTACATCAAGAATGTGGCCTCTCACGAGCTGTACCCCACCTGGCCGGAGGCGGCGCTGCGGGCCAACATCATGGCCCAGATCTCCTTCGCCCTGAACCGGGTGTATACGGAGTTCTACCGCAGCCAGGGCTACGATTTCGACATCACCAGCACCACCCAGCGGGATCAGGCCTACGTCTCCGGCGGCAATGTGTTCGAGAACATCAGCCAGATCGTGGACGACATCTTCAACAACTACATCGTGCGGCAGGGCAGCGTGGAGCCGCTGTTCGCCGCCTTCTGTGACGGGGTGCGCACCCTGTGCAGCGGCCTGAGCCAATGGGGCAGCGTGGATCTGGCGGAGGCCGGGTACATCCCCTATGAGATCCTGCAGTACTACTACGGCGACGACATCAACATCGTGTTTGACGCGCCGGTGGCCGACAACATCCCCTCCTATCCCGGCCGCCCGCTGGAGCGGGGCTCCTACGGCCAGAGCGTCCGCACCATCCAGCAGCAGCTCAACCGCATCCACGAGAACTACCCCGGCATCCCGGTGATCTCCCCGGTGTCCAACGCCTTTGACCGGAACACGGAGGACGCGGTGCGGGAGTTCCAGCGGGTGTTCAACCTGGACGCCGACGGCATCGTGGGCAAGGCCACCTGGTACAAGATCAAGGAGGTCTGGACGGGGGTGAAGCAGCTCAGTGAGCTGGCCAGCGAGGGGCTGACCCTGACGGAGGTGCAGCCCGCCTTTCCGGAGGTGCTGCGCTACGGCGACCAGGGCGTGGCCGTCACCACCGTGCAGTACTATCTGGCGTTTCTGGGCTACTTCCTGCCGGAGCTGCCACAGCTCGCAATGACCGGTGTGTTCGACGACGATACCCGTGACGCGGTGTACACCTTCCAGAACGCCTACGGCCTTCCCGTGGACGGCGTGGTGGGCCGTGACACCTGGAATAAGCTGCTGAGCGTATACGACCAGCTGCTCCGCGACCTGCCCCAGGACTATCAGAACTATATCGAGCAGGTCTATCCCGGCCGGTTTCTGGTGCTGGGGGACGAGGGCCGGGCAGTGCGGCAGCTTCAGGAGAATATCCGCAAGATCGCGGCGCAGGACCCCGCCGTCCCCACAGTGGAGGCCGACGGCGTGTTCGGCCCGGCCACCCAGCGGGCCGTGCTGGCCCTGCAGCGGCAGCTGGGCATCGACCAGAGCGGCGCGGTGGGGCCGGTGCTGTGGACGCGGGCGGCGGAGCTGGCCAGCGGGCTATAAAAAAGGAAGTCGAAAGCGTTGGCTTTCGACTTCCTTTTCAGTCTGTCAAAAAACTATGCAAACGCCCCTGCTTCTGCTATTATAGAGGAAAC